>CAVAQY010000043.1:0-23661 GCA_963590865.1 Bacteroidaceae bacterium
CCTGCGACCACCTGGTCCCAAACCAGGAGCGCTACCGGGCTGCGCTACACCCCGCACACGGGCTTTGCCTATTTGCGGCTGCAAAGGTAGGCATTAATCCCGAGCCTTGCAAGCCTTGACGGCTTTATTTTATGATATTCTGGTCTTTGAATATTTTTGTGAGCACCTGTACTCCGCGTTCCACCTGTTCCTTGGTGTGTGTGGCCATGAGTGCGAAGCGCACGAGCGTGTCTTGCGGGGCGCAGGCTGGAGGAATGACGGGGTTGATGAACACTCCTGCATCGAAGGCAAGCTTGGTGACGAGGAATGTCTTTTCGATGTCGTGCACGTAGAGCGGAATGATGGGGCTTTCGGTTTCGCCTATCTCAAATCCCTCTTCGCGGAAGCGCGTCAGCGCATAGTTGGTAGCCTTCCACAGGTTGTCGAGCCTTTCCGGTTCGGACTTTAGTATGTGCAGAGCCTCCATTGCTGCGGCTGTGGCGGCAGGGGTGTTGGATGCGCTGAAGATGTATGTGCGGCAAGTGTGGCGCAGATAGTTTATCGTGTCCTTGTCGCCGGCTATGAATCCGCCTATGCTGGCGAGCGACTTTGAGAATGTTCCCATGATGAGGTCAACCTCGGAGGTGAGTCCGAAGTGGTCGCACACTCCGCGTCCCTGCTTGCCGAACACTCCCAGTCCGTGGGCTTCGTCCACCATGACGGAGCAGTTGTACTTGTGCTTCAGTTCCACAATCTCCGGCAGTTTGCACAGGTCGCCCTCCATGGAGAACACTCCGTCTACCACGATGAGCTTCACGGCCTCCTTGGGCAGGGTCTTGAGGATGTTCTCAAGGTCTTCCATGTCGTTGTGCTTGTAGTGCAGCTGGCGGGCAAACGAGAGCCGACGGCCGTCAACGATGCTGGCGTGGTCGCGGTCGTCGCATATGAGATAGTCGCTGCGTCCCACCACGGCGGGGATTACTCCGGAGTTGACCGAGAATCCTGTGGAGAAGCACAGGGCTTCGTCCTTGCCCTCAAATTCGGCCAGTTCCTTTTCGAGCTGTATGTGCAGGTCGAGGGTTCCGTTGAGAAAGCGGCTTCCGGCGCATCCTGATCCATACTGTTCCAGTGCGGCTTTTGCGGCATCTATGATGCGCTGGTCGCCGGTGAGACCTGTGTATGCGTTAGAGCCAAACATCAAGACTTTGTGCCCTTCCATTTCCACTTCAGTGCCCTGCTTGCTCGTTATGGCGCGAAAGTAGGGGTAAACACCCATTTCCATGTACTTTTGGGGTTCACGATAGTTCTTGTATCTCTCCTGTAATTGTCCCATTTTAAGGTTGATATCTAATCTTTTGTTCTTTTTTAGGCGGCAAAGTTACATATTTTTCAATGAACGGTGGCAGATTTATACGGAAAAGTGAATGTTTTGCGAATTTTATGTTTGCGCAAAAGGTTTGTAACATTATAAATATGTACTTTTGCAGTCCCTATGGACTCAAAGGCTAAGATAGTATTCATACTCAATCCGCACTCCGGCACGCAGAGCAAAACCAGCATACCGAAGACGATAGAGACGCACTTGGACAAGGCCAAGTACGATTATGAGGTGCGCTTCACCGAGCACGCCGGCCATGCCGTTGAACTTACGCGCCAGTGTGTGGCCGACGCTGTAGACATAGTGGTGGCCGTGGGAGGCGATGGCACGGTGAACGAAGTGGCTCGGTCGCTTGTGCACACCAATACCGCGCTCGGCATAATACCCTGCGGATCGGGCAACGGACTGGCCCGCCATCTGCGTATACCCATGGAAGTGACCAAGGCCATAGACCTGATAAACCGCTGCAACATAGAGGCTCTGGACTATGGAGTGATTAACGGCCTGCCTTTCTTCTGCACCTGCGGCATGGGTTTCGACGCCTTCATCAGCCTCAAGTTTGCCGCCGCAGGCCGCCGCGGCCCCATCACCTACGCCGAAAACGTGCTCAAGGAGGGACTGAAATACAAGCCTGAGACCTATGAAGTGGAAGACGCCACGGGAGCCAAGAAGTACAAGGCCTTTCTCATAGCCTGCGCCAATGCGTCGCAATACGGCAACAACGCCTACATAGCCCCCAACGCCACTATGACCGACGGGCTGATGGACGTGGTCATCATGGAACCCTTCACCGCATTCGACGCTCCCCAGATAAGCATAGACATGTTCAACCGCACGCTCGACCAAAACTCCAAGATAAAGGCGTTCAAGGCCGAACGCATACACATACACCGCAGCAAGCCCGGAGCAATACACTACGACGGCGACCCGATAATGACTGGGTGCGACATAGACGTGCACATAGAGCGTCGGGGCATAAAAATCATAACCAACCCCGACGGGCTGGAAGACAACCGACAGCCAAACCAGATACTCAACGCCTTCTCTGACTTCCTGAACAGCATGAACACCGTGCGCGAGGACATAGGCAAACAAGGCCGGAGAATACAGGCCATAAACAAGCTCCTGCTGAAAAAGCTTACAAGCATATAAGGCTTAGGCTACCTGTTTTCAGGGAAGCTTTTATGTGCATTTAGAGAGTGTTTAGGGCGCATACAAATCACAAACTTACAACGACTATGGCAGACAATGGAGAGGAACTGTTTCCCGCCGTTGACGAACAGGGAAACGTGATAGGGACGGTGAGGCGCAGCCAAGCCCACGGCGGCTCAATGACGCTGCACCCCGTGGTGCATCTGCACCTGTTCAACAGCAAGGGCGAACTCTTTCTGCAAAAGCGTCCGCAATGGAAAGACATACAGCCCGGCAAGTGGGACACGTCTACAGGAGGACACATGGACGTGGGCGAAACCGTAAGCCAAGCCCTGCGTCGCGAAGTGGGAGAGGAACTGGGAGTGGCCGACTTCACCCCAATACCAATGGGACACTACGTGTTTGAAAGCAGCCGCGAGCGCGAACTGGTCTACGTCCACCGCACAGTATACGATGGCCCCGTGTGCCCCAGTACATCCGAACTCGACGGCGGCCGCTTCTGGACACCCACAGAAATAGCGGAGAATCTCGGTCAGGGGGTGTTCACCCCAAACTTCGAGTCGGAATACAAACGCTTCTTCATGTGAAGGCAAGGAGGATAGTATGTTATGCTGAGTAACTATTATTTACGATGTTCTAAAAACGACAATAGAGACAATAGTGACAACATGGTCTATCGTTGTCTCTATTGTCGTAAATAAAATCAATTCCGACTGCTTACTTACTTATTACTCGGACAGCATTAGAGTGTATATTATGCAGACAGCATTAGTCCTAATAGTAGTGGCTTTGGCCGTGGCCTACGCCCTGCGGCGCATACGCAGCAGTCTGAAGCACGGTTCATCGGGATGCAGCGGCTGCAAATTGGCCGATACGTGCTCAAAGCACAAGAAACGAAAGCATGCTTGCTAACTAATCTTGCCACCTGCAACAGCCTGCGCTTCCTAAGCTTGCCAATTGCAACATACTGACTTCGGCAGGGGTCAGTCTTGGCCGGAGAACTGCTTGATGCGCTGTTCCTCCGACAGCTTGCATATGAGCAGGGTGCCGTCGTGTTCGGCCACGATGTAGCCGTCGAGTCCCTGCACCACCACTTTCTTCTCCTGTGTGGTGTGTATTATGCAGTTGTTGGTTTCAAAGAGACTTATGTTGTCGCCTATGCAGCTGTTGCCGTAGATGTCCTTCTTGGTCTGTGCAAGCAGCGAACCCCACGTGCCGAGGTCGCTCCATCCGAAGTTGGAGGGGCACACGAATATCTCTTCGGCCTTTTCCATTATGGCATAGTCCACGGATATGCTCTCACACTCGGGGAATGTCTTGTCTATCATCTCCTGCTCCTGCGGAGTGCCGTAATACTCGTTGAGCGACTCGAAGAGCTTGGCCATTACCGGCTGGTACATCCTGAAGGCGTTGACGATGGTGCTCACGTTCCACATGAATATGCCGGCGTTCCAGAAGTATTGTTTCTTCTGGATATACTGCTTGGCCGTTTCGAGGTCGGGTTTTTCGCGGAACGAGTCTACGCGGAATATCTCGCTGTTGCGAAGTGAGCTTGACGAGAGGTCGGCCTGGATGTAGCCGTAGCCCGTTTCGGGTCGGGTGGGGGTCATGCCGAGCGTCACGATGGAGTCTGTTTCCGATGTGAACTTCATGCATGAGAGCACCACGCGCTGAAACTCCTTTACGTCTGTTACTATGTGGTCGCTTGGCGAAACGATGATGTTGGCGTTGGGGTTGGCCGCCTTTATCCTCCAGCTTACATAGGCTATGCAGGGTGCGGTGTTGCGCCGGCACGGTTCGCACAGTATGTTTGAGGCCGGCATTTGCGGCAGCTGTTGCTTCACGAGGTCTACATAATTCTTGTTTGTCACCACCCAGAGGTTTTCCGGGGGACAGATTCCGTCAAAGCGGTCGGCCGTGAGCTGCAGCAGGGACTTGCCCACGCCGAGCACGTCGATAAACTGTTTCGGCTTTTCGGCTGTGCTCATGGGCCAGAAACGGCTGCCCACGCCTCCTGCCATTATGACAACGTGATTGTTGATGTTTGCCATGTGCTTTATTGTTTAGTTGTTTTCTGTAAGTTAGTTAAACGCTGGTGACTGTGTTTTTGTCCTATTCTATCTGTAACGTGTGTCTCCGTGCGCCAGTATCCCATCTGCCTCCGGTTGGTGTTAGGGTTGCCTTCGGGATGCGTTCGGGTTGTCCCCGGTCTGTGTTAGAATCTCCTCCGGTCATTTTTTCATCCGGCTTGTCAGATAGGAATAATAGTCGGCGGGGTCCATTCCCTCGGGAAACATGTCGCCCAAGATGGTCTTTGCCTCCTTTGGGTTTCGCTCGGCCGCAAGCTTGAGATAGTGCAGAAACTCCTTGTCTTTCTTCATGTCGCGGCAGCAGAGAGCCATGTAGGAGAAGCCGTAGTCCATGTCGTCGCCGTTGTATTTGAACAGGTGCTTGAACATGGAATAGGCGATGTCCGTGTAGCGGTTGTCGTAGATGGATACGATTATCCTCAGCATGGTGTGCGGGTCGTCGCCGTCTTCCACTATGACCTTGTTGAACACCTGCATAGCTTCCTCTATTTGGCCGTTTTCCAGCAGTATGTGGCCGTGCAGAATGTCTAGGTCGGTGTGGTCGTTGTCAAACTCCTTGGCTTTCCGGATGTAGCTTATGGCCTTTTCCGGACACTTCTTTGCGCTGTAGGCAAAGGCCAGTTCCTGATAGATTGCGTGGAGCTGTTCGGAGTCGGGAGCGGATGCGGCCAAGGCTTTGAGCAGGTGGCTGACGGCCTCGTCGTAGCGTCCGAGATAGACCATGCACGTGCCGATGTTCAGTTCGCCCAGCTCCTTGTCGGCGCCGTTGCCGCCCACGTAGCGTTCATACAGCTTCACGGCTTCTGCAAAGTCTCCGAGCCTGTTCAGACAGTTGGCCTTTGTGAACAGCCCGTCCACGTCGTTGGGGTCAATGGCCAGCGCATATTCGCAGCTCTTGATGGCCTCGTCGTATCTCTCGGCGAGAAACTGTGCGGTGGCCAGCGCATTCCAGTAGTTGCCTGAATATGGTTCACGGTCTATCAGCTTGTCTATGAGGCTTATGCCTTCATCATAGCGGCCCAGCCCCACAAGTGCCCGCGCCATAAGTTCGTCGTAGTCGGGCGCAGGCTTTTCCACGCTGCTGTCCAGCCACTCTTTTGCCAGTTCGAACAGTCCGTAGTCGATGTATATGCACGCTGCATCGAGTATGAAGTCTTCCTTCATCTCCTCGTAGATGTCTTCAAACTTCTCTTTCAGCATGTCCTCGGCCTCATCCACCCTGTCGAGGGCTATGAGTATCTCCACCGTGATGAAGAAGTATTCCCTCTCGTCCTTGTCGGTTATCTGGCTGGCAAAGAGTTGCGCCGTGGCAATGTCGTTGCGCTCCAGAGCCTCTCTGGCTTTGAAGGCGAGTGGCGATGCGGCTCCGGGAAACATTTCCAATGCCTTGCCTATGACCTTTTCGGCCTTTTCCCCGTTGCCGGTGGTGGCGTAGTAGTCGGCAATGTCCGTAAGCTCTTCCGGGTCAAGAAACATGGGAAGTCCCTCGCGCTCAGCCGTTTCATAGGTTGAGAGCGCGTCCTTGAACTCGTCGCTGTTGAAGTAGTCGTTGCCCGGCTGCATTGGAAGAGTCCCCCAGTATTATTTGTTTATCTTTGCCCAAGTGTCCTTCAGCCCCACGGTTCTGTTGAACACGAGGTGGTCTTTCGTTGACTGCTTGTCCAAAGTGAAATATCCTATGCGCTGGAATTGCAGGAAGTCGCCCGGCTGTTTCTCCTCCAGATAGTTCTCCACGTAGCAGTTGGAGAGCACCTTGATGGAGTCGGGGTTGAGCAGTTCGTGGAAGTCGCGCTCGTCGGCCGACGGATTTTCCACGCTGAACAGCCTGTCGTAGAGTCTCACCTCGGCTGGCAGACAGTGGTCTTTGCTCACCCAGTGCAGAGTGCCCTTAACCTTGCGGTTTGCGCCTTCCAGTCCGCTGCGGCTCTGAGGGTCATACTCGGCGTATATTTCCTCAATTTCGCCAGCTTCGTTTTTCTTGCAGCCGGTACACATTACTATATAAGCGTTTTTCAGTCGCACCTCCTTGCCCGGAGTCATTCGGAAGAATTTCTTGGGAGCGTCTTCCATAAAGTCTTCACGCTCTATCCACAGTTCACGGCTGAAGGTGATGTTGTGTGTGCCGTCGGCCTCGTTTTCGGGGTTGTTCACGGCCTCCATCTCCTCGGTCAGTCCTTCGGGATAGTTTGTTATTATGAGTTTCACGGGGTTGAGCACGGCCGACACACGGCAAGCCTTCTTGTTGAGGTCGTCTCTCACCGCTGCCTCGAGCAGGGCGTAGTCGTTGAGGGCGTCAAACTTGGTGTAGCCTATGGAGTCTATGAAGTTGCGTATGCTCTGGGCTGAATATCCCCTGCGGCGCATACCGCATACGGTAGGCATGCGCGGGTCGTCCCATCCGTCCACAAGGTGTTCGTCAACGAGGGTGTGCAGCTTGCGCTTGCTCATCACCGTGTAGGTCAGGTTGAGTCGGTTGAATTCTATCTGCCTCGGGCGGTAGTCGGCGTTGTTGCCTTTCTCCTCTGCCTCATACTGCATGAGCAGGTCCACGAACTTGTCGTAGAGCGGACGGTGGGGCACAAACTCAAGAGTGCAGATGGAGTGGGTTACGCCCTCGAAATAGTCGCTCTGTCCGTGGGCGAAGTCGTACATGGGATAGGCGTGCCACTTCGTTCCCGTGCGGTGGTGCGGCGCTTGTATTATGCGGTAAATCACCGGGTCGCGGAAGTGCATGTTGGGGTTGGCCATGTCAAGCTTTGCGCGCAGCACCATCGAGCCTTCCTTGGCCTCGGGAGTGTTCATCTCGTTGAACAGGCGCAGGTTTTCCTCCACCGGTCTGTCGCGGTAGGGGCTGAATGTGCCCGGAGTGGTGGGCGTGCCTTTCTGCTCGGCTATCTGCTCTGAAGTCTGCTCGTCTATATAGGCCAGTCCCTTCTTGATGAGCCATACGGCAAAGTCCCACAACTGCTGGAAATAGTCTGACGCATAGTACACGTTGCCCCACTGGAAGCCGAGCCACTGTATGTCGTGCAGAATGGAGTCTACATATTCCGTGTCTTCCTTCGAGGGGTTGGTGTCGTCGAAGCGCAGGTTACACACTCCGCCGTATTTCTTGGCTGCTCCGAAGTCCATGCATATGGCCTTTGCGTGGCCAATGTGTATGTATCCGTTAGGCTCCGGGGGGAAGCGCGTCTGTATCCTGCCGTCGTTTTTGCCTTCCTGAAGGTCGTTTTCCACTATTTGTTCTACGAAACTCAGACTTTTTTTCTCTTCAATGTCCTGTGGGGTCTTTTTCTCTACCATAGCGTGTAGCTTCTAAATGACTTTTTACGTATATAAAAAAGTGAACTTCTGCGGGTTCAAAACACAATGTCCAACCCAATATTTCATGCAAAGATACACCTTTTCTATTATATAGTTTGTATCTTTGCATCTAAATTTTACGTATGATGAAAAAAACTCTTGTGGCCGTTTTCTCGCTCTTTTCTTTATGCGCAACAGCCCAAAACAGGGACGTGCAGTGCGAGGACACTTGTGCCCACATACACGGCATAGACATGAGCCACTATCAGGGTGAGGTCTTTTGGGAGGCTGTGGGCCAGAACGCCAAGATGGCCTATGTGTATCTGAAGGCCACCGAGGGAGGCGACAGGATTGACGACATGTATGAGCGGAACATACAGTTGGCCCACGAGCACGGTCTGAAGGTGGGCAGCTACCATTTTTACCGCCCCAAGACGGAGCAAAGAAGGCAGCTGGAAAACTTCAAGGCACAATGCCGGCCGGGTGAGCAAGACCTCATACCCATGATTGACATCGAGACCACAAGCGGCTTGCCCTCGGAAGAATTCCGCGACTCGCTCTTCGCTTTTCTCGCTCTCGTGGAAGAGGCTTACAGGCAAAAACCGCTCCTGTACACCGGAACAAACTTCTACAACAAACATCTCAGCGGTCAACTTGATGACTATCAGTTCATGATAGCCCAATACGGGAGCAACGAACCCCAGCTTGCCGACGGGCGCGACTACGCCTTGTGGCAGTACACAGCCAAGGGACGCATAGACGGAGTGAACGGCTATGTGGACAAGAGCCGGTTTATGGGTCGCCACGGCCTGCGCGAAATCAGGTTCCGCCACCATTGACCCTCGCTCTCCTCTGCATCCAACATCAGTTGCAGAGCAGAGAAAAGTATCTGTCTGCAAGCGAAACAGCATCCATCAGCAAGCAAAACTATAACAAAAGAAATACAATCAGTATGGCAATGATCAAGTGTCCCGAGTGCGGCCACCAGGTTAGCGACAAGGCAGAGGCCTGTCCAAGCTGCGGTGTGCGCATTGCAGGGAATGTGAAGAAGTGCTCCCATTGCGGAGCCGTAGTGTTTAATGAACAGACATCGTGCCCCGAGTGCCACAGCAGCCTCGCCGACAATTTGGCCAACGGCCAACCGGCAACCCCCGAGCAGCAGCAACAGTTTGACCAGCCGCAGCAGGGCGAGGATGGCGAAACAGTAGAAACCAGCGGAAGTCAGCGCAAAAAGCCGATGATAGCCGTAGCGGTAGCTGTGGTCGTAGTGGTCATAGCCTGCGCCGCAGGAGCCTATTTCTACAGTAGCTCGCAGAGCAACGATGAGCTTGCCGCCTATGAGAGTGCCATGGAAAGCACCGAGCCGGCTGTGCTCCAAAACTATCTCGACATGTATAAGGACGCACCTGCCGAACACCGCGACTCCATACAGGCTCACCTCGCCCTTATGTCGCAGGCCGACCAAGAGTGGGTCAATGCGGTGTTGAGCGGCTCGAAGACAGCCATTGAGCGCTATTTGCAGTTGCACCCCGGAACCATACACGCCACCGAGGCCAAGCTGAAGATAGACTCGCTCGACTGGGTGGCCGCATCCAAGGCCGACACTCCCGACGCCTACCAGGCATACATGAACGCCCATAGTGACGGACTGTACTACGATCAGGCAAAGGACGGATTTGACAAGTCGAACGCAAGGCAGGTGACCTCGGCAGACAAGCAGGACATAAGCCGACTGTTTAACGGTTTCTTCAGCGCCTTGGCCGCAAACGACGCTGATGCGCTGACGGGTGCGCTCGCAAACGTCATGGACGACTTTCTCCACAAGGCCAACGCCACCAAGAACGATGCAGTAACATACATGCACAAGATACATTCCGAGGCGGGCGACGGCGCGTTGGAGTTTCGCACCAACAACGACTGGAAGATAGAAAAGAAAGAAACCTCGGGCGGCGACGGCTACGAATACTCTGTTGAGTTCTCCGTTGACCAGAAAAACCCGGGCAAAGACGGCGGACAGCCCACCATCACTTCCAACAAGGTGGAGGCCAAGGTGTCGTCAGACCTCAAGATAACATCGCTGAACATGAAGCGTATGGTGCAATAAGTACACACCTTACGGATATTGTGGCTGTCGTGGGTACTGCTCATGATAGCCACTATCCGTTTTTTACAACCCTGTTTCTTCCGCGTAAATCCGCTCAAACACGCTTCGGAGTTTCTCCGCATCCACCAATATTGAGCGCAGGGCATTCAGCTTGCGCTCGTTGTCGGAATTGGGAATCCACAGGCGGATGTAGCCGTGCACAGAGTACTTACTGTCCATATGGCTCTTGAAGCGCAGCCAGTGGTGCTCGTGGTCCAGTTCGGCATAGTTGGCCAGCCCGAACTGTACGGTACGGCGGAATACTATGTCCGGGTCGAGGTCGCGGTCGGCTTCGGCCACAATTTTGCCGTAAATGCTGCGCGGGGCGTGCGATGCCGATGCCCTGTGGTCTTCAATGGCCTCTTTCATTATCTTGATTTGCTCGGGTGTGAACCACCGCTTGAGCCTTGCGTCGCGCGAAAGTATTTTGCCTCCGGTGATGTGGTGTATGGCTCTCGGCCCAGACATTCCTATGTCGTGGTAAGCGGCAATGGTATAAACCATGTTGACATTAGCCCCGGTCACGCGCGCCAAGTCAAGCGAGCGGCGTATAACCCTTATCACGTGGCCGAGGTCGTGCGCTTTGTCGAACGAGGCGTATTGCGGAAGTATGTTCTTTTCCACAAAGTCCACCAAATCCAAACTTGCTGTGTTGTTTACCATAAAGCGTTGTTCTTGCTTGCAAATATACTCAAATGTTCTTACTTTTGCAAATCATATCGTTTTTGAAACCATGGAAAAAGAAGTCGTCAATACAGCGGAAAAGGAAGTAGTTGAGACCAATTCATTGAAGGCGTGGTGGCTTGCCTCGCGCCCAAAGACTCTGTCGGGTGCTGCTGTGCCTGTGCTGATAGGCGTGTCCTTGGCATGGGCCGACTCGGGCGGCACGTCGGGCGGCTTCAGCTTCGTTGCGGCGTTGCTCTGCTTCCTGTTTGCGTTTGTCATGCAGATAGACGCCAACTTCGTCAACGACCTGTTTGACTTTCTCAACGGGACTGACGACAAAAACCTCCGCTTGGGGCCGCCTAGGGCTTGCTCTGAGGGTTGGATTACCCCCAAGGCCATGAAGATTGCCATTGTATTGACCACGCTTGTGGCCTGCATGTGCGGTTTGCCTCTTGTGTTCTATGGAGGTTGGGAGATGATATTGGTGGGAGTGATATGCGTGGCGTTCTGTTTCCTCTATACGAGCCACCTCGCCGGACTCGGCCTAGGCGACATACTGGTGCTCGTGTTCTTCGGCATAGTACCAGTTTGCCTCACGTACTATCTGCAGATGCACACCTGCACCGTGGCTGTGGCTGTGATGGCTGTGGCTTGCGGACTTGTAATTGACGGATTGCTCATAGTCAACAACTTCCGTGACCGCGACACCGACCGCAGCGTGGGCAAATGCACTCTCGTGGTGAGGCTGGGAGGCGAATGCAGTCTGCGGCTCTATCTGGCACTTGGCGTTTTGGGCAGTTTGTGCGGACTCGTGCTCCTCACCACCCATCCCTTTGCCTTTGTCCTGCCGCTGGTTTATCTTACCATGCATGTGGCCACCTACCGCAAGATGAGGCGCATAGGCAGCGGCAAGGCTCTCAACGAATGTCTGGCCGACACCGCCCGCAACATCTTGGTCTACGGAGTTATGGTGGCAATAGGGTTGTTGGTGTAAGGCAATAGCCAACCCTTGTATTGCAATCGGTCTGCCGCCGTATCGCAATAAGTCAGTTGGCGTATTGCAAAAACTTCTGTTCCGTCTTGTGGTCTCACCGATACTGCTACGTTTGCCGTATTAATGGTGGAAGAAAGCGTAGTAGAGTGCGGTGAGGGTTGCCACGAGAATGAGCGTGACAATTGATTTGATGAAGCATCCGGCTATCTTCTTACAGATTGTAACGGCCAGGATTATCATCACCAGGGCTATGGCGTAATAGGCGAAATTTTCCATTTTCTGTTTTTAGGGTGGTTGTGTAAATTGGTTTTGCCGGATGTTGAGGCTTTCGAGTACCTGCCGTACAGAAAGCAAGGCAGTTATGCGGGTATTACGACCGGCCGGGTAACGTCGCAGGGATGCGCTCTACTTGAATATGTGTCTGAAGGCTGCTGGTATGGGAGTTTCAAACTCCATGCGCTTGCGCGTCACCGGATGCCAGAAGCACAGCATGTATGCGTGTAGGCAGAGGCGGTGCAAGGGGTCGTCGCCGTTACCGTACTTGATGTCTCCGCAAACGGGGTGGCCTATGTCGGCGGTGTGCACGCGTATCTGGTTTTTTCTGCCCGTTTCGAGCTTGAACTCCACCAGCGAGTGTTCCGTGGTGCGGTCGAGCACATGGTAATGGGTTACGGCATACTTGCCGCCGTTGTCCACAGGCGAGGAGTAGGTGATGTAGGCCTTGTTGTCCTTGAGCCAGTTTTCAATCGTTCCGCCTTCTTCCTCCACTTCGCCGCTCACCACGGCTATGTATCGGCGGTCATAAACGATGTCGTGCCAGTTGTGTTCCAGAGTCTGTTCCGTTTCCATGTCCTTGGCGTAGACCATCAGTCCGCTGGTGTCACGGTCGAGCCTGTGCACCACGTGGGCGCGGCACTTCTGTCGTGACTTGGTGAAATAGTCGTCCAAAACGGCCTTGACGTTAAGCGAAGAGTGGCCTGCGGCCATCGACAGGATGCCTATGTCCTTTTCTATCACCACTATCCACTGGTCTTCATACACAATCTTCACGTATCGGCTTTTGAGCGTGTATTGGTTGCGCTTGCTTTTGCTCACGGACACATTCATGCCCGGTTGCAGCTGGAGGTCAAACTGTGTGGTAATCTTCCCGTTCACTTTTATGCCCCGACCCTGCAGGGTGGCCTTTACCTTGGAGCGGCTTTCGCCAAGATTCTCCAACAGGAAATCGAGCAGTTGGGCGGGCTTCTTTACTTGGAGGTGCTTATAGTTGTCTGGGGAATTGGGGTTGGTGTACATAAGTCAAAGGATTTTTTTTCGAAGATGACTGTGTTTTTTTATTGAAAGTGGCTTGCTGAATTTATGGCAGAGAACCGCTGGTTTTATGGCAGATGCTTGCAGAATTGATGGTAGGGAGCTGTGGAGTTTAATCGAAGAGACTGAGCGACAGGTCCTGCTGTTCCCGTGTTTTCGGAGCTTCTTGTTCCTCTGCTTCGGTGAAGTTGAGCATGAGTTGCCTTGCCGTTTCCGACCGGGTTGTGTTCAGCCGGTAGCATCCCCATCGTCCCGTGTGCTCAACCAAAGGGTAGTAGCCCTTGGTGTTGCGTGTCAGAAACTGCCTTACCTGACGTTGCACATCGTCCATATCGGGCTTCTCAAACAGCGTGCTGCTCATGTTGAACACATGTTTGGACAGGTTTTTCACGCTTATTCCCACATTGCCGGCTTCGGCCAGAACTGTCAGAATATGCCGTTCGTAACTCTTGTCCATCGTGCGTGTGTCTTTAGGTGCGGTTCTGTAAACAGTCCCGCCGTAAGTTTGTTTTGTCAAAGCGATTTTATGTGGCCAACATGAACGCATAAAAAAGCCGGTAATACCACATGCGTTTACCGGCTTTCTTATCTATGGTTTTACCTTGGCTTAAGCCAATGCAATCTTGTCTTCAGCGGCGGTTATCTTGCCCTCCTTGAAAAGCCATCCCATGCCGAGCAGCACTTCGCTTTCGCTGATGCTTGCGGCTTTTGCAATTTCCTTCACAGTCAGGGGCTTTTCTACAGCAGCCAGAGCCTGATAAACATCGCCGGCCTTAAAACCAACGTTCTCGGCGTTGAATGCAATCACTTCTTTCTTCGCTGCTGCGGTTCTTCTTGCCACAGGCTTCTTGACCTCTGTAGCCTTTTCAGCTGCTACAGGCTTTGTCGTTTTCTTTTCAGCCATCATTCTTTGTTTTTGGTATTTCCTAATTACGTTTATGCCGGCCTACTGTAAATAAAACCGACCAACGCTGCAAATTTAAGTTTTTTTATTCATACGGCAATGCCCGCATCTTGTTAAAACAAACGTTTGCAGTAGGATTTATGCCTATTTGGCCTTATTCTTGACTTAAATCAATCTTAAGGTGCAGTTCGTCAAGCTGTTCGGGAGCCAATGTGCCAGGTGCGTCGAGCATCACATCGCGGCCGCTGTTGTTCTTCGGGAATGCTATGCAGTCGCGTATGGAGTCGAGTCCGGCCATGATGCTGACGAAGCGGTCCAGTCCGAACGCCAGTCCTGCGTGGGGCGGTGCTCCATACTTGAAGGCGTTGATGAGGAAACCGAACTGTGCCATTGCCCTTTCCGGTGTGAAACCGAGTATCTCGAACATCTTCTCCTGCAGCTTGCCGTCGTGTATACGGAGGCTTCCGCCGCCCACCTCGATGCCGTTGCAAACGAAGTCGTATGCCTTTGCACGCACCTGCTCCGGGTGCTCGTCGAGCAATGGGATGTCGTCGGGGTTGGGCATGGTGAAGGGATGGTGGGTGGCCATGAGACGCTGCTCTTCGTCGCTCCACTCAAACAGGGGGAAGTCTACTATCCACAGGCACTCAAACTTGTTCTTGTCGCGCAGACCGAGGCGTTCGCCCATTTCCAGTCGCAGCGAGCACAGCTGTACGCGAGTCTTGTTGGGCTTGTCGCCGCAGAGTATGAGCACGAGGTCGCCGTCTTTGGCCTTGGTGACCTCTTTCAGCTTTGCGAATGTTTCTGGCGAATAGAACTTGTCTATGCTTGACTTCACCGTGCCGTCGGCGTTGAACTTCACATACACCAGTCCCTTTGCACCAATCTGCGGCTTCTTGACAAACTCGGTGAGCTGGTCGAGCTGCTTGCGCGTATAGTCGGCGCAACCGGGAACGCAGATGCCGCCTATATATTCGGCGCTGTCGAACACGGGGAAAGAGCCTGTGCCTTTGAGCACGTCCATCAGTTCCACAAATTCCATGCCGAAGCGGAGGTCAGGCTTGTCGCTTCCGTAAAGGCGCATGGCCTCGTGCCACGTCATCTGGCGCAGCTTTGCTGGCAGTTCGACTCCGCGCACCTCCTTAAACAGGTGGCGTGCCATGTCTTCAAACAAGTCTATCACGTCGTCTTGCTCCACGAAGCTCATCTCGCAGTCAATCTGGGTGAACTCCGGCTGGCGGTCGGCGCGCAAATCCTCGTCACGGAAGCACTTGGCTATCTGGAAGTAGCGGTCGAAACCGCTCACCATGAGCAGCTGCTTAAGCGTTTGCGGACTTTGGGGAAGGGCGTAGAACTGTCCGGGGTTCATGCGTGAGGGCACCACAAAGTCGCGTGCGCCTTCGGGAGTTGACCCGATGAGTATTGGGGTCTCCACTTCGATGAAGTCCTTGGAGTCGAGGAAGTTCCTTATTAGTATGGTCATGCGGTGGCGCAGCTCCATGTTCTTGCGCACGGCAGGGCGGCGCAGGTCAAGGTAGCGGTACTTCATGCGTATGTCATCGCCGCCATCGGTATTGTCTTCTATTGTGAACGGAGGCGTGAGGCTTTCGCTGAGCACGTTCAGCCTGCTCACGATTATCTCTATGTCGCCTGTGTCCATGTGGCTGTTCTTGCTCTGCCTTTCGCTCACCGTGCCTTCTACCTGTATGCAAAACTCTCGTCCGAGCTTGTTGGCGCGGTCACACAGCTCCTTGTCGGTGCTTTCGTCAAACACCAACTGCGTAATTCCGTAGCGGTCGCGCAAGTCTACGAATGTCATGCCGCCCATTTTGCGGCTCCGCTGAACCCATCCTGCCAGCGTAACGCAACGCCCGGCATCGGAGAGACGCAACTCTCCGCAAGTGTTAGTCCTATACATATTTATATATAAATTGTTTTCTCACATGAAAAAGAGCCTTTGCAAAGACTGCTGCAAAAGTAAATAAAATTAGGGAAACATACAAACTTAAGTCCGGATTTGGAGGCGGCGCAACCCACGTTGGCCAACTGACGCCCTGGCTTCTGAGAACCATTCTGCCTTTTTGTAGCGGTTGACAGACGGTCTTTTGGCTGTTGTCACTCCGTCTTGTGGCAATCTTGTCACGCTGCTTTTGTACGGGTGCCTACTACCTTGGCGCAGTCATTCTCTCATTCTTGACCTTGACCTTGACCTTGACCTTCGGGATGGCTTCGGGATCCGTTCGGGATTGAGACGCGTCGCCTACAACATGGTCCGAGGCAAAGTTCCGGCGTGGGGCTACCTTAATGACCTTTCCGTGTCGCCCTCGCTTTTTCCTGCCGCTTAGCGTGCTTTTCGGATATAATTTTATAACTTTGCAGATGCTGATTTTGCGCACGGAATTGATTGTGCGACACGGCGAACAAACCTAAGACGAAACATTCAGACAAATCGGGAAAGACAATGAAAAAGAACATATTGACGTTTGCAGCGGTGGCTTTGGCTACTACTGCCATCATGGCACAGACGCACAGAGAGATACAACTTGAGGACGGATGGGCATTTTCCCACGACGGCCAGCGGTGGGAGAGCGTGACGATACCCCATGACTGGGCCATAAGCGGACCGTTTGACAAGAAGTGGGACTTGCAGAATGTAGCCATAGTGCAGAACGGCGAGACGGAGAAGACCGAGAAGTCTGGACGGTCGGGAGCGTTGCCGTGGATAGGCGAGGGACGCTACAAGTTGCACCTCGTGCTGCCCAAGGGCTACAAGAGAGCCGAGCTGGTGTTTGACGGTGCCATGAGTGAACCTGTGGTGAAGGTCAACGGCCACGAGGCGGGGCACTGGGCTTACGGCTACAACGCCTTCCGTGTGGACATTACGCCCTATGCCGACTTGACGG
The DNA here is from genome assembly GCA_963590865.1 of Bacteroidaceae bacterium. Lineage (GTDB taxonomy): Bacteria > Bacteroidota > Bacteroidia > Bacteroidales > Bacteroidaceae > Prevotella. The sequence continues at coordinate 16,824 of CAVAQY010000043.1, forward strand.
ACGGAGGCGACAATACGGTGGAAGTTTACCTGCGCAACGTAGAGGAGAGCAGCCGCTGGTATCCCGGGGCTGGACTTTACCGTCCGGTCAAGGCGGTGCTCTACGGTGGTGCGGCCTTTGACCCGTGGCAGACTGCGGTGCGCACAACAGATGCTGACAGCTCTGCTGCCACTCTAAGCGTGGAGACGCAGCTTTCGGGTGCGCTCACCGCAAAGGGGCGCACGGTGATGGCTCTGTATGACAAGCGTGGCAAGTGTGTGGCCAAAACCACGGTGAAAGGGGGCGAAAGCACGGTCAATACGGTGCTTAAAGTGAAACGTCCTGACCTGTGGTCGCCCGAGACTCCGAGTCTTTACAAGCTGCACATGACCCGCTACGACAACGGAAATGTGGCCGACGAGCGCACCATGGACGTGGGCATACGCACCGTGAAGGTGTCGGCTGAGGGCGGTTTCCAACTCAACGGACAGACCCGCAAAATAAAGGGAGTGTGTCTGCACCACGACCTCGGGCCTCTCGGAGCTGCCGAAAACAAGGCTGCGCTGATAAGGCAGATAAAGATGATGAAGCAGATGGGCTGCGATGCAATACGCACGGCGCACAACATGCCGTCGTCAATGCAGATGCAGCTGTGCGATTCGCTCGGCATGATGGTAATGGCCGAGAGTTTCGACATGTGGGAATACCCCAAGTGCAAGAACGGCTATGCTCGCTTCTTTAAGGAATGGGCTGACAAGGACATAGAAAACCTCATACGCAACCACCGCAATCACCCCTCCATCATCATGTGGAGCATAGGCAACGAGATACCCGAACAGAGCGGCAAGCGAGGCGTGGAGCTGTCGCGCCACCTGCAGGAGTTGTGCCACAGGCTTGACCCGACGCGTCCCGTGACGCAGGGACTGGACCGTGTGGACGCTGCCCTCAAGTCGGGATGCGCAAAAATGATGGACGTGCCGGGCTTCAACTACCGTGTGCACAAATACCAGAAGGGACTCGACGAACTGCCGCAAGGCTTCCTGCTCGGGTCGGAAACGGCTTCCACGGTAAGCTCAAGGGGCGTGTATAAGTTCCCGGTGGAAGCTGCCCACAGCAAGGTCTATTCCGACGGCCAGTGCTCGGGCTACGACACGGAGTACTGCTCGTGGAGCAATCTGCCCGACGACGACTGGCGGTGGCAGGACGATGACCGCAGGGTGATAGGCGAGTTTGTCTGGACGGGCTACGACTATCTCGGCGAACCTACGCCATACGACACCTACTGGCCGAGCCGCAGCAGCTATTTCGGTATATGCGACCTCGCCGGACTGCCAAAAGACCGCTATTTCCTCTACCGCTCCCACTGGAATGCCAATGACCACACCACCCACCTCTTGCCTCACTGGACGTGGCCGGGACGCGAAGGTGAGGTGACTCCCGTGTATTGCTACACCGACGGAGTGGAGGGAGAACTGTTTGTGAACGGCAAGAGCCAAGGCCGCGTGAAGAAGAACAAGGACTCCCGGCTCGACCGATACCGTCTGCGCTGGAATGATGTAAAGTATGAGTCGGGCGAGATACGTGTGGTGTCATACGACGCCAACGGCAACAAGGTGGGAGAGGATGTGTGCCGCACCGCATCGGAACCGGCAAGGCTCGTGCTCACGGCTGAATGTCCCGACAACACCACCCTCAACACCATCAAGGCCGACGGCATGGACATGGCCTTCATCACGGTGACGGCCGTGGACAAGAACGGCACGCCGTGTCCGATGGCAGACGACAATCTCACGTTCAGCGTGGACGGAGCAGCCACCTATCAGGCAGCGTGCAACGGCGATGCAACTTCGCTCCAGCCGTTCACCAAACCGGAAATGAAACTGTTCGGCGGACAGCTCGTGGTAGTTGTCAGAGCCAAACGTCAGCCCGGCATCGCCACGCTCACCGTGGCCGACAAAGGCAACGGACTCTCGGCAAGTATCAACATAAACGTGGAGGGGAAGTAGGAATGTGGGCGGCAAATAGCCCTTCAACAACTACTCCTGAACTTGAAAAACTGTGTTAATTCCGAACAAGTCGCTGCCGTATATATTTATTAATGTGTACCTTTGCAGAAGATAGTCTGCACTCGGCAATCAGAAAGCACGCTTTCATTGCGCTCGTTTGCACTATCTTTGCAGAAGATAGTCTGCACTCGGGAAATTGAAAACAGGTTTTCTTTCCTCTCGTTTGCACTATCTTTGCAAGGCTAATAAAGAACCAAACTAAAACCAATGAGGAAATTATTCATAGCGATGATGATGGCTCTGCCTCTTTATGCGGCGGCGCAGAACACATGGGAGATGCCGGAAGCCGACGCAAAGGGCGTGAAGGCAAACCCTGACCAGAAGTATTTGGTGGGCGCAGTGCCCGTTGTTGACGGACGAGTGATGTTTAGCACCGAGATAGACGCTCCGGGCAAGAGCGCAGACCAGATATACGGCATCTTGCACGGCTACTTTAAGCGTATGGTAAAGGAACCGAACCAGACAGAGCAGAGCCGTTTGGTGGTGGAAGACTCTACAAAACACACCCTGTGCGGCTCGTTTCAGGAGTGGCTCGTGTTCAAAAGCACCGCACTCGTGCTTGACCGCACCCGCTTCCTCTACACCCTCATGGCGGAATGTTCCAACGGCAAGGCCAAAATCACGCTCACACGTATCGATTATATCTACGACGAGGAGCGCACTCCACAGGTGCTTAATGCTGAAGACTGGATAACCGACGAGTACGGACTGAAGAGAAACAAGCAGAAACTGTCGCGCGTGTCGGGCAAGTTCCGTCGCAAGACAATTGACCGTAAAGACTATCTGTTCAACAAGATGGAGTCTTTGCTCAAATAAAAAGACACTCACAGCTTGGACATGTAAAAGCACCATTACCGGCGCTCAAGTACAGCATCATGGATTACAACGAAAGAAATACGGTGACGGAACCTCCCGAAAGACACCGGCGACAGGCTAAAGACAGACTGTTTGCGCTGCGCAATGTGCTGAACACAGTATTCGTTCTCGGCGCATTGGCAGGCGTAATCTGTTATGTTGCATACGACAGAACCGTCGGTACATACATCGTGATAGGCTCTCTGCCTCTGAAATTTATCGAGGCGGCACTCAGATTGATTAAGATTAGATGAAGCGTTCATTCTCTGTCATGCTTTTGGCGTGGCTTTCGGCAGCTGCAATGGCCCAAGTCTACAACCAGATGGACGAGAACGGGCAGATTACACAGATAGACGAGACCGCTAACGGCAACTTCAACAAGCACAACAAGGACACCACACACACTAACAAGGAGATACCCAAAGGCCTGTATGTGTGGCGCATTGACCGCAAGTTTGGCGACATCATACCGGCAAAACCCGACACCGCGCGCCATCTGTTTATGAACACAACGTTCAACACAGGGCTTTACGGCGAATACAACACCACTGGCAGCAACTATACAGCCCGCCAAAACCGTATAGTGATAGACCGTCCGCTTACGGACCAGTTTATCTTCACGCAGCCGTACAGCCATGTGATGAAGCAACCCGACAACTTTCTCTTCACAAACACGCTGTCGCCCATAACAAACATCACCTACGACAACTGCGGAGACAAGACCAACGGAGAGGACCACATCGATGCCTTGTTTGCCGTAAATGCAGGCAAGAAGCTGGGCTTCGGCTTCGACCTCAACTACTCCTACGCCCGCGGTTACTACGCCAACCAGAACAACTCGCATTTCGGAGCTACCCTGTTTGCTTCCTATCTTGGCGACAGGTATAAGATGCACGCTTTCTTCTCAACGTATCACCAGAAAGTGACGGAGAACGGCGGTATAACCGACGACAACTACATCACCCACCCGGAGAGCTTCGACGACAACTACAACGAGAACGAAATAGAGACGGTGCTCAACAGCAACTGGAACCGCAACGACAACACCCATTTCTTCTTCACCCACAGATACAGTCTGGGTTTTTACCGAAAGGTGAAGATGACTGACGCCGAGATTGAAGCCCGCCGTTTTGCCGCTGCCTCGAAGAGAGACAATGAGAAAAAGAAAGGTGCGGATGGCGACGGAACAGACAAGGAGAGTTCTGGTCGTGGAGGCAACAAGCCCACAGCGCAGCCGATGGGCAGACCCGAAGGAGCTAAGATTGTGGGTGACGAACCGGAAGACAACAAGATTGCTGTCGATACTGCAAGGGTAAAGGTGGAATCTCAAGCGGCCATGGACAGTCTGCTGGCAGCCAAGGCAATACAAGACTCCATTGACGCCACTATGAAAGACGAGTTCGTGCCTGTGACGAGTTTTATCCATACCCTTGACCTCAACAAGTACGACCGCATATATTTGGCTTACGCAACGCCGGAGAACTACTACGCCAACACATATTACAACTACAGCAACGGGCTGAGCAACGGCGGCGATTCGATATACGACCAGACACGCCATCTTGACATCAAGAACACGTTTGCTGTGGCTCTGCTTGAAGGCTTCAACAAGTACGCCAAGGCTGGGCTTAAGGTGTTTGCCAGCCACGAATACCGCAGGTTTGAGATGCCGAGCATTGTGGCCGACGACCCTTCGCGTTCGTTCTTGTCCACATGGAATGAACACACCATAAGCGTGGGCGGCCAAATAGCCAAAACTCAGGGAAACACACTACACTACAACCTTCAGGCCGAGACGTGGATTGTGGGCGAAGACTTCGGACAGCTAAAGGCCGATTTCAGCACCGACCTGAACTTCCGTCTTTGGGGCGACACGGTTACACTTGCCGCAAAGGCTTATTTCTACCGCCTTGTGCCCACTTTCTATCAGCGCAACTACCATTCAAAACACCTGTGGTGGGACAACAGCGACCTAAGTAGTGAGACCCGCACAAGGATAGAGGGACTCTTCACGTACAGAAAGACCAACACCAGTCTGCGTGTGGCCATTGAGGAGATACAGAACTACACTTACTTCGGCATGAGCTATGACGCAACGACCACCGGCCGGACCAACATGACGGCAGGGGTGAGGCAGTTTGGAGGCAACATCAACCTGCTCACGGCACAGTTGCGACAGAATTTCAAGCTGGGTATCTTGAACTGGGAAAACGTGCTTACGTTCCAAAACTCCAACCAGCCGGACATACTGCCGGTGCCGGCGCTGAACGTGTTTACCAACCTTTATCTTAAGTTCAAGATAGTCAAGCAGCTTTCCGTGGAGTTCGGCGCAGACGCATACTTCTTCACCAAGTATTACGCTCCCGACTTCGTGCCGCAGATAAATCAGTTCGCCGTTCAGCAAAATGCGGCGAGCCGGGTTAAGTTGGGCGGCTACCCGTTTGTGGACGCTTATGCCAATATGCACCTGAAACAAACCCGCTTCTTCATCATGTTCAGCCACGTAAACGCCGGCAATGGAGACCGCATGTACTTCCTCACTCCTCACTATCCGCTGAACAGCCGCGTGCTCCGTATGGGATTGTCGTGGAACTTCTTCAACTAAGCAATGTTCGTGGCGGTTACGCAGATTGCCGCCGCACATATTAGGATGGTCTCGTGATGGGCACCGTGACTGCTGAAAACTAATAGGGGTGGTCCCGTAATGGCCATCATGACTACTAAACAACTAATGGAAAAACAATTATGCGCAGAAATCTCTTAACCGCATTGCTTGCCCTTTGCATGGTCTTCGCTTCATCTCCGCTGGCGGCACAGACTCCCAGGACGGGTTATCTCTTTGCCTATTTCACCAGCAATACTACCGAAGGTCAGCAACTGCGGTTGGCCTTGAGCCGCAACGGCCTTGACTATGAACCGCTGTATGGAGGACAACCGGTGGCCGATGCCAAGGACTTTACTGTCAGCGGCGGCATCCGCGACCCGCACATTCTAAGATGCAGCGACGGATGGTTCCGCATGGTGATGACTGATATGGATATGTCGAAGGGCAAGTGGACGTGTCACGGCTTTGTGATGTCGCGTTCGCGTGACCTTATCCACTGGACGCACAGTTCGATAGACTTCCCTTCACGCTATGTCGGCAAGCCTTTTGCCCAGGCCAACGCCGTTTGGGCACCGCAAACCATATATGACGAGAGCGTGGGCAAGTATATGGTTTACTTCTCGCTGCACTCTGAGAAAGACGGCCCATACCCCAAGGATGCCGTGTACTATGCCTATGCCAACGACGACTTTACCGGTTTGGAGGGCGACCCGCAGCCTCTTTTCAATTATAAGGACCCGACGATAGATACCGACATAGTAAGGGATGAGAAGGGCACATACCATCTCTTCTTCAACACGTGGGGCGGCAGCGAGGGACTCGTGCGCAAACAATATATGTTTACCGACCTTCATTCGCCCGAGACATGGACTCTCATACCGGGACGAATGCAGCCTAACAAACTCCCTTCGGAAGGTTCGTGCGCCTTTCCGCTTATTGACGGCACGGGATGGATACTGATGTACGACTGCCATAAGGACGGCAAGTATCAGTTCTGCAAAACCACAGATTGGCAACACTTCGAGTTGGTGAGGGAGACCAAGACAGAGGGAGTGTTTACTCCGCGCCACGGTACTACCATACAGATTACGGAAGAAGAGTATCAGCGGCTGAAGAACTATTACAAATAGTACATATTTTATCGGGTTATCGGGCTGTCGATGTATGGGCGGATAACAAACTTGTGGTAACGTTAAAACCCGAAGGGAAAGTAGAGAAATGTAGGAGAAGTCTTGCGTTTGTCTAATGGAAATTGCATCTTTGTCCTGTTGAAAGTTCCGTTCCGTACTACGGAACGCACATTCCGTTGTTCGGAACCGCCGTTCCGTTGTTC
>CAVAQY010000044.1:0-23602 GCA_963590865.1 Bacteroidaceae bacterium
ACTTTCTTTTTGCCTGTATGCCCGGCTTTCATCGGTCGTGTAGCCCGCTACACTCCCTCTTCAACCCGAACATACGGCCAAAAATAAAGAGCATATCCATATCAAATAATTTTGAACACCTACTTAATAAGCAAACTTTTTGTCACTTCGGGGTTGCTTTTATGTGTATTTCCGTTTGTATGACCAACATAAATGTATAACTTTGCATGGGTTTTGGGGAAAGGACTGATATGGCCTGACCCTGAAACGGCAATGACTCCGGGCGCATATGCAATGCAAGGGACTGTGGGTTGTGCCAAGGGTTTTACACATTATTATATTATAGGAGATAAAGTAGCAGACAATGGAGAGTATCATTTTTCTTGGTCTAGGCTTGAACGCATGGCTCACAGTGGCCTTGGTTGTGTGCCTTTTCTGCGTAATGGCTTTCACCAAGTTACCGGCGGAGTTCGCCTTTTTGGGAGCCATGGCATTTATGTCGGTAACGGGCATCCTCAATGCAGAGGAAGTTTTGGCGGGCTTCAGTTCAAGTTCAGTAGTGATAGTCGGTATTCTGTTTGTGGTAATCGCCGGACTTGTACACAGTGGAGTGATACACTGGCTGGTCAGACAGGTGCTCGGCACTCCAACATCCTACACCAAGGCGTTGGTCAGACTGATGCTTCCCGTAGCGGCTTTCAGCTCTATATTGAGCAATACCACCGTCGTTGCACTGTTTATAAAGGTGGTCAAGATTTGGTCGAAGAAGCTCAATATAGCACCGTCAAAGCTGCTCATACCGCTGAGTTACGCTTCGTGTCTGGGCGGTATCTGCACCCTTATCGGTACACCGCCTAACCTTATCATATCGGGAATGCTCAGTGCGGACAGACCAGACATAAACCTTGGTCTGTTCAGTACCACAATACCGGGCGTGTTCTGCCTGATAGTCGGCATAGTGGTTATGATTACGATGCACAAACTGCTGCCTGTGAGGAAGTCACCCGACGAGGCTCTTGGAACGACGAGCGACTACACTGTGGAATTTATCGTGCCCACGGCTTGCGAATCTGTAGGCAAATCGGTTGTAGACGCTGGGATAAAGGACTTTTCCGGCGGACGTCTTATTGAGATAATACGTTTCGACAAGGAGATAATCAGTCCCGTGTCGGACGACGAATTTATCATGGGCGGCGACAGACTCGTGTTCTCAGGTCAGATAGACAGCATACTTGACCTGCGCAAGTCGCACGGCTTCACCGCTGCTCCGCAGCACGTGTTCTCGATAGGTGATGACGAAAAGAACCGCCAACTGTATACGGCCAATGTGAAACGCAGCAGCCGACTTATAGGCCATGCCATGGAGGACACCGATTTTGAGGAGCGCAACAGTACTGTACTTGTGGCCATTGTGCGCGAAGGTGAACGCATCAACGCCAATCCACGGTCGGTGAAACTGCAGTTTGGCGATATGTTGCTGTTGGAATGTTCCAAGAAGCAAGGCGCGACATTCATGCAAGCTGTGGAAAAAGACCTGCATTTCTTCGACTCTGAAGATATTCCCAACCTAGGAAAGAAGACAATAGTGTCGGCGGCCATTATGGTCGGCATGATTCTTCTGTCGTCTTTCAATGTAATGACACTTTTGCAAAGCTGTTTCCTCGCTGCGTTTGCGATGATTGCCGTGCGTTGTTGCACCACTGAACAGGCCTGGAAATCAATAAGCTGGGATGTCCTGATGATATTCGCTGGTTCTGTTTGTCTCGGTACGGCCATTGACAAGACAGGCATTGCCAAGGCTTTGGCCGACGGCATACTCGGCGTGTGCGGCACAAACCCGTTGATTGCGCTTATCTGCATCTGCTTTGTAGGAACGTTTGTCACGGAGTTCGTAAGCAATACGGCGGCCGCAGCCATATTCTATCCCATTGCCTACCAGACGGCAGCCACTCTCGGAGTAAACCCGGTTACATTCTGCATAGCTCTGATGATAGCCGTTTCGTCAAGCTTTGCCACACCGATAGGTTCACCGACGCACATGCTTGTATATGGTGAGGGCGGATACAAATTCACTGACTTCACCAAGATTGGACTCGTGATGAACATCGCCATCCTTGCCGCCAACATCTTTATAGTGACACTGGTGTTCCCGCTGTAAGCTGACACAGTTGGCAGAAAGCATCAAAACACACAAAGAATCATATAGATACGACTAAAAAAGAAATATAAACATTAAAGCAATTAAGACATGAAAATAGAGGTCAAAATCAACGGAAATACAATTTGCGCATCCATAGAAGGCCGTCTTGATACAGTAAACGCAGTGGCCTGCGAAAAGGAATTCCAGCCACTGAAGGACAACGCCGACAAGGAGATTGTGATAGACTGCACCAATTTGGAATATATCAGCAGTAGCGGTCTGCGACTTTTCCTTTCGCTGCGCAAGGCAGTTGAAGCCAAAGGAGGCAAAATGATTGTGGAACACATCAACGACGACATTCGCAACGTGTTTACAATCACTGGGTTCTTTAAACTCTTTGATATTCGTCCGTGAGAAAGATATTCCTTTCCTTTTCCGCGCGGCTCACGTTTTACATCCTGACGCTCACGTGTTTTATCTTTGCGTGTATTGCTGTAGTGTTCTCCACATACAGCCGTCACCGCGAAGAGAGGCTGGCCGTGGAATATACCGCGGCGCTACAGCAAGTAGTGACACTGAAAATTGACAACGAACTGGCCGAAGTTGAGACTGCGTTGCAGCTTGCGGTGGGACAAGTGGAGGATTTTGCCAACATGCCCGACTCGATGAGCGGCATAATAAGGCATATTGTTGAAAGCAAAAAACTGATGAAAGGTGTAGGCGTGGCCTTTCGTCCATACTACTACAAGAGCAAAGGACGGTTGTTCTTTGATTATATCTATCGTGAAAACGACAATACTTACACCGAACGCCAACTGGTAGAAAAAGATTCTGCCGACTATACGCAAAGGAAATGGTTCCGGCGCGCGATGAGTTGCAAAAGCGGTTATTGGACAGACCCGTACATAGACTACGACAACAAGACCGACTTTATGACCTCTTACGTGTTGCCGTGCTTTGACAGTCACGGTGAGATTTATGCTGTCCTGCTTGCCGATGTAGATTTGACAGACCTTACCGCCGACCTGAACAATGTGCGTCCGTATGAAAACAGTTACTCGTTTATACTGACAAGCCAGGGGCAATATGTGGCGCACCCCGACAAAAAACTCATACTGAAATCCACGATATTCGAGTATGCACGGGCTATAGGCAACAAGGATCTTGTTGACGTCGGCAACAAGATGGGCGCAGCGGAAAGTGGAACAACTGAAACCAACCTGGACGGCCACCATGACTTGCTATGCTACGCTCCGATGGCGCGCACGGGATGGTCGGTATGCAGTGTGATTCCGTATTATGCTGTCATGCATGAGCTTGGTTCCGCCACGTTCTCCATAATAGCTATTCTCGTGATAGGACTGGCCTTGCTGTCGATATGCATACGGCTGCTTGTGAAACACATATCCAAACCGATAAAGGAACTCACCGATGCTTCGTATATCATAGCCAGGGGCAACTTTGAAGCTCCGCTGCCAAACGTGGAAACAAAGGACGACATACGCAAGTTGCACGATGCCTTTGCCCACATGCAACAGTCACTCAGCCGTTACATCCACGAGGTGGAAACCACCACACGCACCAAGGAAAGGATACAAAGCGAACTGGCCATTGCACGAAACATACAGATGGGACTCGTGCCGAAGAAGTTTTCGCCGTTTGCAGAGTGTCCCGACCTTGAACTGTTCGCTTCGCTTTCACCTGCCAAGGAGGTGGGCGGTGACTTCTACGACTTCTTCATCCGCGACGGGAAGCTGATATTCACCATTGGCGACGTGTCGGGCAAGGGTATTCCTGCATCGCTCGTCATGGCCATTACACGCACTCTGTTCCGCGTAATATCCAAGACAGAAGACTCTCCGGCCAAGATTGTAGGCCAGCTGAACAATGCCGTGGCAGAGAACAATGACACCAACATGTTCATCACTCTGTATGCGGGATGCCTTGATTTGGACACCGGCGAACTGACATTCTGCAATGCCGGACACAACGCACCGCTGATTATCGGCAGCAACGGCGATGTGTGCAGCCAACAAGTGGATTGCAATCTGCCGTTGGGAGTAGTGCCTTACTTCGATTATGTCAACCAAACAGTCGTTTTGCCAAAGGGTTATGCCATGCTGCTTTATACTGACGGACTGACTGAAGCCGAGAATATTGACAAAGAATTGTTTGGAGACGAGAGAACAATGGCGGCGGCAAAGGACTGTACAGGCCGGAAGGTGGAGGACATAATACAGTGTATAACCGACCGTTTGGCATCGTTTGTGGGCAAAGCAGAGCAAAGCGATGACTTGACTATGATGTGCTTCCGGGTAAACGGAAACGCAAAAGAACAGGCAAAAATGAAGAAACTTGTGATAAACAACAGACTTGAGGAGTCGGCAAAGTTGGTTCCTTTCATTGATACGGTGGCAACAGAACTCAAAATGTCACAAGCCATGAAAAGTTCGCTCAATCTCGCCATCGAGGAAGCGTTGGTAAACGTGATACAATACGCTTATCCGCCGGAAACGACCAAGCAGATTTCTCTCACGGCAAGATGGACAGACGACAAGAAGCATGTGGAGTTTACGCTGAAAGACTGTGGAAAGGCGTTTGATCCGTTGCAGGCGGAAGTGCCAGACACCGACCTCGGACTTGAAGAAAGGCCAATTGGCGGACTCGGCATACTGCTTGTGAGAGACATAATGGACAGTGTGGCCTATCAGAGACTGAACGGAGAGAACATACTGAAGATGGGCAAAAACCTTTGATGTACGTACCTATGAAACTGGAAGATATTGCCAAACTGCTGGAAAACGACCTTGCCGAACGGGTGGGGAAGAGCGGTATGATGTTCCGGATATTCTCACGGGTGAAGTCCGTAGAGTCGCTTGGTCACAAGATGGCGATAAAAGGCGAACGCTACCGCTCGGGAATAGCCAAAATACAGGACATGATAGGGCTGAGGTTTGTGCTCTACTATCCTGACGACGTTGAGGCCATGTCCATATTTCTCGGCAGTGAAGACGTGGTGCAGGCTTCCATTGATGAGCTTGGACTGGCCACGTTTTGTCCCCAGAGACTCAACCTTACGAAAAACATTCCCACGCAGTTTGTTGAAGACTTCCGCCGTTGCCTGCCTGAAGAATATTCTCAATACATTGACAACACCTATGAGGTGCAGATACGCACCGTGTTTTCTGAAGGATGGCACGAAGTGGAGCACGATATGCGCTATAAATGCAAGGAAGACTGGTTGGAATGTGAACAGTTCAGCCGCACGCTCAACGGTATGCTTGGTTCTCTTGAAACTGTGGAGTGGGGCATGAAGTCGCTGTTTCACGAAATGGCATATCGCAACTATCTGCAAGGCAACTTCAAGGCCATGCTGCGCAACAAGATGCGCATACGTCTGGTAGATACTGACTTCTCGCCAGAAGTAGGAGAATATCTACAGAAACACGCTAATCTGGCCAAGCGTTTCCTGGCTCTCGACCGCGTGGTGCTTATCTTGACACTACTCAATCAGGAAAAAAACATAAAACTTACTTACGACAATATCCTGTTTTTGGCCAACAACATCGAAATCCACGACAAGGGACTGATGGAGTTGGAAGCTCGCGAAAACGCATGACAATGCATAGAAACCTTAGTTCGGGATAAGCCAGTTGTCAATCTAAGCATAGTCCTGCATCTTGGTAGGCACACATTCAATAAGTTGTGTATCCCTTGTCTGCGTACAATATCCCGAAAACATTGCCTGTCTATCTGTTATCCTGAACTGGGGTATACGCGATGGGGAAGGTCATTACGTTGGTACAGCTGAGTTTGTTCAGAATATGGCATTTTCTTGCCTTCACACTTTCTTGCAAGCAAAAAGGACTAACCGTTGAGGCTGCTGTGAAAGTAATCTTTCAGAGTTTTTGTGTCAGCTTCAGCGTCTGTAACCACCTCAAGGAGCATTGGGCGTGAGGCATCCCGTGTGAGCAGAGCCACCATTCCCATCTGCATTTCGGCCATGTTGGTGGCCTTAATGTAGCCGATGTCGTTTTGCGTACAGATGCCTTGTGCGTTGGAGGTGTGGGCTGCGGCTATGTAACCGTGAGCCGCTGGACTGTCAGCCAGCCCTTTCAGTTGGCGGAAAATGCCGCCCCCGCCGTTGTTGAGCAGCAGTATGCGCAGGTTGCCTCTGAGGTTTGTGTTCCACAAGGCATTCTGGTCGTAGAAGAAACTCAGGTCGCCGATGATGCAGAACACCCTGTCGCCGGTGGCCAAGGAGAAGCCTGCGGCGGTGGAAAGGCTTCCTTCGATGCCGTTTACTCCACGGTTGCACCACACGTAGTGGTTGGCATAGATGTTGGCAAGCCGCACGGCGGTACTGTTGGCATAGTGGATGTGCAGCGGATAGTCCATGTCTTCCAGTTGTTCTTCAAAGTATTTCACCGCCGCCATCTGCGAATACTGAGGGGTGAAGTCGGCTGCATGGCGGTCGACTTTGGCCAAAGCGCAGTTCCAAAGTTTGCGGAACGCTGCCTGGTTTCGGGCTGCTTCCGATAGGGTGGCTGCTGCTTCGGAATTCTTCGGGATGCGTTCGGGATGCGTTCGGGATGATTCTGATAGGATGGTGTTTGCTGCTTCGCCGTCGGCATGTGTGCCGGTTGTGGTGGCCAAAGCCGTGAGAAGGGCGTTGAGATGGCCGTTGCCGTAATACTCGACTATGTTGGTGAGCGACATCAGCGGGTCGGTCAGTACTGCTGCGTCTGGCGTAAGCATCCATGTTTCGGCCTGTGCCTGGCGCAAAAACTGCCGCACACGCTTGCTTACTATAGTGTCTCCCACATACAGCACGAAGTCGGGCCGATACTCTTCGGCCGAGCCTATGTTTTTGTCGTATATGGCTTCATCGAAGTGAACAATGGGACAACCGTTGCTCAGAGGCTCGCTGATTACGACAAACTGTTCAGCTAGTTTGTCTATCGTGCTGTCGCTTATGGCGTTGCAAGGCATCTGCCCGATGACTATAATCGGCCTGTTTGACCGTTGTACGGCGGCCTGCAACGGAGCAGGAAGCATGGTTTGTGCCTCTGTCGGCACGAGCCGTATCATCCGTTCATGCGGCAGTTCACTCACGCTGAAGTTGAACAGGGGTTCTGTTATGGGCACATTTATGTGCACGGGAGCACCGTTGCTGCAAGTGGATAGGTACAGAGTCTCGTTGACAAGGCGGTTGCAATGCCACCGTTCGGTGGAATCGTGGGGTTCAGGCAAGCTTACCGCCTTGCGCACAAAACCCGACAGCGCATTGGGCTGAGGCATTGTCTGGCCGTCAAGCTGACCAATCCATGCGGCAGGGCGGTCGGCCGACACCACAATCAGCGGCACGTGACGATAGAAAGCCTCGGCCACAGCTGGAGCGACATTGAGCAGAGCGGAGCCGGAAGTGACGCACACCACCACAGGGCAGCCTGTTGCCAGCGACAGTCCAAGGGCGTAGAAGCCGGCAGACCGCTCGTCGGTGACGGGGAAACATTCTATTTGCTTACACTCGTTGAGGTTGTGTACTATCGGAGCGTTGCGGCTGCCGGGGCAAACCACAGCCTTTTCCACGCCGTGGGCTACGAGTAGTGACGTGAGTATGTTTACATTTTCTTTGTCAGAATACATCCTTTTTCGCTTGTTTCTGTATGGTTGATGGTTTGTAGTGGCCGTGTCGTTGACTGGTTTCTTGTATGGTTACATACTTGTTTCCAGTCCGATTACGCTACCCATAGTAACCATTTTTGCCTCCGTCTCGAGCCACTCCGCAGTTTCGGTGCTGGCGTCCACGAGTCCTCCGCCGGCATACAGGCGATATTTGTTGCCGATTATCTCCATGCAACGCAGCGACACGCACAGGTTTGTCAGTCTGTCTGCGTCCATCGGGCCGATTACTCCGCTGTAATAGCGGCGCGGCGTGGTTTCGTTGTCCAGAATGAACCGGAGCGTCGAGTGCTTGGGCAGACCGCAAACAGCCGGTGTGGGATGGAGGGCATCGAGCAGGTTGCCGAGCTGTTCAGTATGGTTTAGGGTGAAAGAGAAGTCGCTCCGCAGGTGTACAAGGTTGCCTGCTCTCACGGTATACGGTCCTTTCTCGGTCACGCTGGCGGCAAACGGGGCTATGCTTTCAGCAATATAAGAGGCCACATATCGCTGTTCGCGGATGTTTTTTGCGCTCCAGTCTATGCCTTTGTCGTCGCTCTCGCCCATGGAAACGGGCGGATTGTCAAACGAGAGTTGGCTGTCAGCCAGAGTCATAGTGCCGGCCAGAGCCATCGTTTCCCACCGTCCGTGCTCACCTTTCAGCAGTATTTCGGGCGTAGCCGCAAGCCATGTGCCGCTGCGGGCGGTGCTTACGAGGGCTACAAACATACGCGGAAACATGCGGCAAGCCCGTGAAAAGAGTTGCATGAGTGACGGTTTCGATGACAGGGCAACGGCTGTGGCGCACCGTGAAAGGACAATCTTCTGGAAGTTTCCGGCGAGTATTTGCGAGTGGAAGCGACGGAAATCGGCGGCGTAGCCCCTGCGGTTGGTTTCCGATACTGCTGCCTTTGGAGCAGTCACGGTACTGTCCGGCAGGTCGGCCACGGCCATTTCGGTTGTCTTGTCTGGATGTATGAGCAATACAGGGCAGTCTTTTGACGCGGCAAACGGTGCCACCACGAAGCCCTTGCGCCCATTAAGACTTGCCAACGAAGTCACCTCCTCCGGCTCACCTTCCGTCTGCTCCACCATAGTGCAGCGGTCTGCCAACGGCAAACGGTATATTGCAAAGGCTGTCATCGGGCGTTGGTTCCCGTGTCCGGGTGCTTTATGAAGTTGGTGACGCTCACAGTCGACACAACATCTCCCTGCTCGTCTGTTATAGTGACCGTCCAGTTGTGGAGAGTGCGCCCCTTGTGAATGAGTCGGGCAACGGCAGTTACCGTAGTGCCTACCTTTGCAGACTTCAAGTGTTGTCCGCTCACGCTGATGCCCATGCACCGGCAGTCTGGACAAAGAGCCTGCGAACCAGCACCGGCCAGATTTTCGGCTAAAGCAAGCGATGCTCCGCCGTCGAGGATGCCGTATGGCTGGCATGTGCGGCTGTCAACGGGCATTGTGGCTGTACATTTGTCTGCCTCAGGAGTGGAGATAAACTCAATGCCCAAGGCAGAAATCATCGTTGGTTGGCTGTCTATAATCTTCTTTATGTGCTCTAAATTCATGTTACATTTTTCTTTAGTTTGTCCCGTAGCATGCAACCTTTGGCCTTCTTGCCGCACTAAATGGCAGATATGTATTGCGCACACATCTCTGCGCAACGCTCGCCATCCACTCCTGCGGAGACTATTCCGCCAGCATAACCGGCTCCCTCGCCGCAGGGGAAAAGGCCTTCGAGCCTGACGTGCATGAGATTTTCGTTGCTGCGGAGCACACGTACCGGCGATGAAGTTCTTGTTTCCGCCGCTATCATGGTAGCCTCATTGGTTAGGAAGCCCCTACAGGAACGGCCGAACGCCTTGAAAGCCTCCTGCAACCGTTTGGTTACGGAGCTTGGAAGCCAGAAATGGAGCGGTGAAGAGATGAGTCCCGGAGCGTAGGAACTTGCCGGCAGGTCGTAGCTCAAACGGCCGTTTACGAAGTCGGCCATGCGCTGTGCCGGAGCGGTTTGTTTCATATTGCCCTGTTGCCAACATTCTCGTTCTATCTGTTCCTGCCACAGCATCATGCGCAGAGGGTCGTCTCCCTCAATGTCTTCCGGACGGGTTTCAACCACCATTCCGCTGTTAGACCACTTGCCTCCACGGTTGCTCGGACTCATGCCGTTTACCACTATTTGCCGGGCATCTGTGGCCGCAGGGATGACAAATCCACCCGGACACATGCAGAACGAATAGACCCCGCGACCGTCTATTTGGGTGACAAACGAGTATTCCGCTGCGGGAAGCCACCGCCCCCGACCTTGTTTGTTGTGGTATTGCATCTGGTCAATAAGTGCCGAGGGGTGCTCAAGACGTACTCCAACGGCCAGTCCCTTGGCCTCAATCTCTATCTTCGCATTGGCCAGATAGCGGTAAACGTCTCTTGCGGAGTGGCCGGTTGCCAGTATTACAGGACCTGAAAAGGTCAGTTCTTTGCCAGAAGTCAGCTCCGTGGCCTCAATGCCGGTCACTTTGTTCCCGTCAATCACGAGCCTTTCCATGCGTGTCTGGTGGTGAACCTCACCGCCGGAGGCTAGTATGGTGTTGCGCATGGACTCTATTACCTTTGGAAGTTTGTCGGTTCCTATGTGCGGATGGGCATCGTAAAGAATGGAAAGTGGCGCCCCGTGCTGGCAAAACACGTTGAGTATCTTTTCTGTGTTGCCGCGTTTCTTGCTCCGTGTATAGAGCTTTCCGTCGGAATAGGCTCCAGCACCGCCTTCACCGAAACAGTAGTTGCTCTCTGGGTTCACCATCTGCTCCTTGGTTATGCTGGCCAGATCCCGTTTGCGCTCCCTTACGTCCTTGCCGCGCTCTATTACCACAGGGCGCAGTCCGAGTTCTATGAGTCGGAGAGCGGCAAACAGTCCGCCAGGTCCTTCGCCTACGACAACCACCTGCTTCGCTTCCGACACGTCGCCGTATGTTATGCTTGTGTAGGAGTCGTCTTTCGGCAGTTCATTGACATAGATTCTCACTTTCAGATTGACGTATATTGTGCGGTGGCGGGCATCTATGCTCTTCCTTATTATACGTACGGCGTTGATGGTGCGTACGTCCAGTCCCTGCATCTCGGCGATGTAGGCTTTGATTGTCTCCTCATTGGCCGCCGTTTGCGGCAGCACTCTTATGTCATATTCGCTTGTCATGTAAGTGTGTATGGTTGTGCGTTAGCTTGTCATTCCCCCTCATATTGGAAACATCCGATGTCCGGTTTGTCGCCGCGAAGCCGTCCACGCCTGTCGCTCGGCAACCAGTAGATGGGTGTGGCACGCCCGATGGCCGTGGAAAGACTGTCAAGACGGAAGTCGTAGGCTAGGTTGTCTTCGTCCACAACCCGGAAGTGCGCCTTGCCTTGCACGCTGTCTTTCGGGGTCTCCATCACCACGTTGTCAAACGGAACGAGCTTTGTGGAGTCTGTGACGGGCGGAGTGCGCATTATGCAGTTGGCGAAATAGTAGGCGTAGGCCACGGTCGAGTCCTTCGACTCGCCCATTACTTCATCTTCGGAATAGCCGGTTATGAGCGAGTTGTAGCCCACAAAGCCGTACAAGGGTATGTTTGCATCGCCCTTGAAGTTGGTAAACCGCAGCGCAACTCCCCTGTCGGCGCTGAACGGATAGAACTGCGCGAGCGTGCAATAGACCATTTCGGCCTTGCCGCCCATAATGCAAAGGCAGTCGCCGAGGGTGTTTGAGAGCTGGCTGTTGTACAGAGCTATGTTGGAATTGGTAGCCACAAGCCCGTAGCCCTTGCAGTTGTGTATGGTGGAATTGCTTAACACGAGACGATAGGTAGTGGAATCGTATGCGGCGGAGTCACATTGTATGCCGTATTCGGCGCTGTGTATGTCGGCAAAGTCAATGGTGTTGCCCGTGGAAGATTGGTGCAAGCGTATGCCGCGCCATTGTCCGCTTACTCTGTCGTACGGCAAATAGCTGAACATGCGGTCGGTGCGTTCACCACGGAACACCACGTCGCCATCGTCACCGGCTGTTCCCTGCACATTGAGCCGTCCATACACGTCAATGCCGGCACCGCTTTTGAAATACAGTCGGGTGGGGGAAAGTATCGTAAGCGTGGCTGCGCTGTCAACGGAAATACCCCTCCGCACCAGCACCGGTTTGCTTGAGGCAATGGTGGTGTCTCTCTGTATGGCCAGAGTGTCTATAATCAGAGCGTCCCACGACCATGCGCGCAACACAACCCTTTGCTCCACGCCGCTTTCAAGGGCAAACACCAGTTCGTCCTGCACCGTTTGTGGCCCGTCGCCGTTGTTTACGGGCGAGGTAAGTTCCACGAACACTCGTATGCTGTCGCCTTTTCGTATTTCGAAATCATTGGCCACGCTGCCGGTAGCGTTGTCGAGGTAGGTGCCGTCCACATTTACTCTGTATCCGCTCTGGTTGCCTCGGGCGAGCCGTACGGTGCGTATGCGCAGCCCGTCGTCGCCGTTGTTGTAAACGAAGAACGTGTGTGTTGACGTGGGAATGGTGCTGAACACCGTGTCGAGGTTGACTGTGTCGGTCGAAAATGTGAGTCTTGCCGATGAACTCGTTGTGAATGAGTCGTCATCGGTACATGCGGCCATGACAACTGCCACAGCAACCGCCAGAAAAGCATAAAGCCGTCTTATCATAATTACAGATAAAACGGCCTTACACCTCTTTTATTGTATGGCGAACCTATTTCTTGTTGCCGAAGTAACGTTCATACAGACCGATGAAACCGGCGCAGTGGCGAGCCTCATCCTTTGCCATTTCATGTACGGTGTCGTGAGTCGCATCCATACCGGCAGCCTTGGCGTTCTTGGCTATGCGAAATTTGTCTTCACACGCACCCTTTTCGGCCGCGATGCGTGCCTTCAGGTTGCTCTCGGTGTCTTTCAAAACATCGCCAAGCAGTTCTGCGAACTTCGAGGCGTGCTCGGCTTCTTCCAGAGCATAGCGTTTGTAAGCCTCGGCAATCTCGGGATAGCCCTCACGGTCGGCTTGTCTGCTCATGGCAAGATACATTCCCACTTCGCCGCATTCGCCGTTGAAGTGAGCTTCAAGGTCCTTTATCATCTCCTCTGACGCACCTTCCTTGCGAGCTGCGCCGAGGACGTGCATGGTGGCAAACGATGCTTGGCCGTCGTCGTTGAGTTCAATGAACTTTGAAGCAGGGGCTTTGCAGATAGGACATTTCTCTGGCGCTGTTTCGCCTTCGTGGATGTAACCACATACGGGGCAGATAAATTTCTTTGTCATAAGTAAGTATTTGTTTAGTTTTAATGAGTGATTTTGTAACCTCTTTGTCGGTGGCAAAGTTAACAAGAAAACTCCATCGGCCAAACATATTTGCATGAATATTTTTCTTGTTTGTATTATTTATAATTTGTATAAGTTTGGATAGCCAGTTAAAATGTATGATTGTTGAGTCTAAAGAAGTGTGGTAATAGGACGTAAATTAATAAGATACGGCAAGTGAAGCAAGTAATTTTATATAGTAAAAACGGAGACTTTTTTGAAGAGAAAAATTAATTAGCTTGATAGAATTTACACCTTATATAATAAAAGTTTACTACTTATTTTGGGGCGGTTTAACTGTCTCTATGTCATTTATCCACACTTTTGCTACGATTTTTCCCGAAAAATCGCTTACTTTGCACCTGCTTATCGCTCACAAAAGTGTCCATTTAGCATGACCAAGAAGATTATTCTATGGACGGGATTGGCCATTTTGTCCCCGTTTCTGCTCTTCGCACTGCTGACAGTACTCTTGTATCTGCCTCCTGTTCAGGGGTGGGCTGTGCAAAAGGCGGCCTCATATGCGTCGGAAGCGACCGGGATGGACATCAGCATAGACCGTGTGGCGATAGGTTTTCCGTTAGACGTTGACCTTGAGGGCTTCAAGATGCTGCAACCGGGCAAGTCGTTGGCACAGTCGCGTGACACCGTTGCCGATGTGGGTAGCCTTGCCGTGGAAGTCAAGTTGTGGCCGCTTTTCGGCAAGAAAGTCGTGATAAACGCTCTTGATTTGCGCAACACTAAATTCGATACTTCCGATTTTGTGCCCTCTGCTCGCGTAAAGGGTAGGCTGAAGCGACTGTTTCTTTCAACCAAGGACATAGACCTGGACGAGGAAACTGTGGATGTGAGCAATGTGTTACTGGCTGATGCACAGGTTGATGTGGCTCTCCGTGATACTGTTATACCCGATACGTCCACGACAAAGGCGAAATGGAAGATTGACGTGTCACGGATTGAAGTGAAGAACACTGCCGTTTCCGTCAAAATGCCCGGCGATACTCTCAGCATAAGCACCGGTA
Source organism: Bacteroidaceae bacterium (assembly GCA_963590865.1). Lineage (GTDB taxonomy): Bacteria > Bacteroidota > Bacteroidia > Bacteroidales > Bacteroidaceae > Prevotella. The sequence goes on from CAVAQY010000044.1 coordinate 14,138, forward strand.
TGAGCCAGCTGACCGTGACCGATGTCCAGGCCGACTTGTTTGAAGAGTCATACCGTGTGGAAAACTTGGAATGGAACGGTGGGCGGTTGGCCTACGACAACAACTTTGAGCCACGTGTAAAAGGGCTTGACTATAACCATATCTCGCTGACCGACATACGCATTGCCCTTGACTCCGTATTGTACAAGGCTCAGCTCACGCAACTGAAAGTGCGCAGCTGTGCCTTTAAGGAGCAGAGCGGCATTGCCATAAGCGATATTAGCACGAGTCTGAGGCTTGACTCCACAGAGATTGACTTGCCGTCGCTCCGACTCCGTACGCCCGATTCCGACCTTGAAGCCGAGCTTCGCATGGGACTGAACCTTATGGACAACCGCAATCCGGGCAAGGTTTATCTGCGCCTAAAGGCTTATCTGGGCAAACAGGACATAATGCTCTTTGCCGGAAGCATGCCGCAGCAGTTTGTTCACAGCTATCCCAACCGTCCTCTGTCGGTTATCTGTTCCATGAACGGCACTCTGAAACACATGGACGTAACGGGGCTTGACATGTCTCTGCCCACAGCTTTTCAGATGTCAGCCAAGGGTTGGGCTGAAAACGTCACGGACATAGACCGTCTAAACGCTGACGTTAGCTTTAACGGAAGCACAGGCAACCTCGGCTTTGTCACCTGTCTGTTGCCGTCGTCGGTGGCCAAAACGTTCCGCATACCACAGGGCATGGGCATAAAAGGCAACGTTCAGGCCAACGGAAGCAGCTATTCCGCCGACATAACTGTGAGCGAAGGCAAGGGAACGCTGCATGCCGAGGGCAACATTGACACCAAGTCGATGGCCTACAAAGCCAATGTGGACATACGGGATGTGCAGGTGCGCCACTTCATGCCACGTGACTCTATTGGCAAGGTGAGCGGTAGCGTCAGTGCAACGGGATGCGGCTTTGACTTCACCGACACGAAGAGCCGGATGAACCTTGACCTTAATGTCGCTACGATAGAGTACGGAAGTTGGGCAGCCGACCGGCTTAAGGCGAAGGCTGTGCTGAAAGACGGCGTGGCCCATGCTGAAATAGACAGCCACAACAGAATACTCGACGGAGTGGTGAACCTTGACGCTCTCTTAAGAAACAAGACCGTACAGGCTACGCTCAACACCAACATAAGCAATCTCGACCTCCACTCTCTGCGCATGGCCGTTTCGCCGCTTACTATCGGCTTGTATTCACATCTTTATTTTGCCTCAGACCTCAAGCAGGAGTATAAGCTGCAAGGTCAGGTGAGCGACCTAACCGTGGCGACCAAGGAAAAAACGTTCCTCCCGAAGTCGCTTGTCATGGATGTCTTCACTGGACGCGATACCACATGGGCAAAGGTTTCAAGCGGAAGTCTGCAACTTGACCTTGAAGCGCAGGGCGGATATGAAAGTCTGATGAACCAAGGGCAGGTGTTGTTGAAGGAAATGGAGGCACACTACCGCAACAAAATAATAGACCAGACCAAGCTCAAGACACTGCTTCCTACGGCAAAATTAAGTTTCGTGTGTGGCGACGACAACCCTCTGGCCAACTTCCTGCGCATGAAGGGAATAGTGTTTGACAATGTGAACGTGGACCTTTCCACCTCGCCCGCCGACGGACTCAACGGCAAGGCCTTCGTTCATTCGCTCATAGCCGACAGAACTCGTCTCGACACAGTGACGTTCTGCATGAAGCAGGACTCGGCATCGCTCCACTTCAACGGCAAGGTGCAGAACAACAACAACAATCCGCAGTTTGTGTTTACCGCCTTGTTTGACGGTGAAATACTCAACAAGGGAGCCGCCGTATCGGTACGTTATCTTGATGCAGACAACAAGTTGGGCGTGTCGCTCGGTGCAAAGGCAGAGATGGTTGACAGCGGTGTGTCGGTCCATCTGGAGCCTTACCATCCGATATTGGGCTACACGAAGTTCAATCTCAATGAAGACAACTACATCTTCTTCGGCCGCGACAGGAGAGTGCAGGCCAAGGTCGACCTTGTGTCTGACGAAGGTACGGGCGTGAAAGTGTCGTCGGAAAACCAGGATGCCGACATATTGCAGGACATAACCGTCAGCCTCAACAAGTTTGACCTGTCAAAAATCACCTCCGTAATGCCCTACGCACCGCGCATAACCGGACTGTTGAACGGTGACTTCCGCCTGTTGCAGGACAAAAACGAGCGCATCTCTGTGTTGTCAGACCTACAGGTTGGCAGCATGACCTATGAGAGATGTCCCATCGGAGACCTGAGCAGTGAACTCGTATATTTGCAAAAGGACTCTGCATCCCACTTCATTGAGGCGAAATTGAACCAGAACGGCAAAGACGTAGGCACGGTCAAGGGAACATACTATGGTTCTGACGGAGGCTCAATTGACGCCACGGCAACTCTGACACGCCTTCCGTTGTCCATCGTCAACGGTTTCATTCCCGACAAACTGTTCGGGCTGGACGGCTATACAGACGGTGAAATGACGGTGAAGGGACCTGTGGCTTCGCCCCAAATCAACGGAGAACTGTATCTCGACTCGGCTTCGCTGATCAGTGTGCCCTACGGTTTGCACATGCGGATGGACGATGATCCCGTGAGAATAGTTGGCAACAACCTGCTACTGGAGAACTTCACGCTGTATTCGCACAACGACAATCCTCTGAACATCTATGGCAACATCGACTTTTCCGACATGGCAGCCATGAAGATGTCTTTGCGAATGAGAGCCGACAACTATCTGCTGATAGATGCGGAGAAGACGACGAAGTCGGTGACCTACGGAAAGGCCTACGTGAACTTCCTCGGCTATGTCAAGGGAGCGGTAGACAATTTGCAGATGCGAGGCAAACTGGATGTGCTCGGAAGCACAGGCGTGACCTATATACTGAAAGACTCGCCGCTCAGTACCGATGACCAACTGAAGGGACTCGTGACGTTTACCGACTTCCGCGACAGCACCCGACAGGCCGGAACAGAACGCCCTGCACTGAGCGGACTGGACATGCAGCTGATGGTAAACATTGAGTCGGGAGCGAGAATCAACTGTGCGCTGAACGCCAACGAGTCGAACTATGTAGACGTGGAGGGTGGCGGCGAGCTGCGGATGGTGTACTCCGAAATGGACGGACTTCAACTTTACGGTCGCTACACGATAAACGACGGCGAAATGAAATATGCCTTGCCTGTAATACCTCTGAAGACTTTCAAGATAGGGCAGGGCAGTTACGTGGAGTTTAGGGGCGACATGATGAACCCGACCCTAAACCTCACGGCTTCGGAACAGGTGAAGAGCCTCGTGTCAAGCGACGGCGGAGCAAGTCGGAGCGTCAAGTTTGACTGCGGAGTGAAAGTGACAAAGACACTGCAGGACATGGGACTGGAGTTTACACTTGACGCACCTGAAGACCTCAGTATGAAGAACGAGCTTGCGGCTATGAGCGTTGAGCAGCGCGGAAAGCTCGCCGTGTCTATGCTCACCACGGGTATGTACTTGTCGGAAGGCAACTCCGGCGGTGTGTCGATGAACAATGCGCTCAACTCATTCCTGCAAAGTGAAATCAACAATATTGCCAGCAGTGCCATGCGCACCGTTGACTTGAGTGTAGGAATGGACCAAAATTCAGATGGTACGGGCAATACCTACACTGACTACTCGTTCAAGTTTGCCAAGCGACTGTGGAACAACAGGGTCAACATCGTTATAGGCGGAAAACTGTCAGGGGCAAACAAAACTACGACAACCACTCAAGACAATACGTTTATAGACAATGTGTCGCTCGAATATCGTCTTGACCAGTCGGCCATGCGCTACGTCAGACTATTCTACAACAAGGAAGCGCAGGACTTACTGGAAGACCGCATCTCAGAATACGGCGGCGGTTTCGTGTGGCGCAAGAAGATAGACAAGCTGAGCGAACTCTTCACGTTTGGCAAATCAGACAAAATGCCTGCGATACAGTCAAAGCAAGACTCAACAAAACGTAGTGAAGTCAACAATAAGGCGCAGTGAAATTATGAACCAAGGCGCGATGAAGATAGCAAAACAAAGCCTGCTGGCTGTCCTTGCGGCCACGCTTCTTGCCGGATGCTCCACCACAAGCAACCTGCCGGAGGATGAGATATTGTACACTGGTATAAAGGAAATAAAGTACACCGACACGTGCAGGACGGAAAACTGGGCCGATGTGAGCACAGAAGTCGAGGCCGCGCTGGCCTGTCCGCCCAACGGTTCCATCCTTGGAAGTTCATCGCTGCGCTCTCCGTTGTTGATTGGACTGCGTGTTTACAACAAGTATAACGGTTCGGACAGCAAGTTTGCGCGGTGGATGCTCAGCAAATTCGGAAGTGAGCCAGTGCTGATAAGCAGCGTAACCCCCGAAGTGCGTTCCCTCGTGGCCGCCAATGTAATGAAGGCCAACGGCTTCTTCAATGCTAAAGTGGACTATCGTACGTTTCAGAAAGAGGGAGAGAAAAAGGCGAAACTGGGCTATTACGTCACGGCAAACAACCTCTCGCGCATAGACACGCTGCTGTATCTGGGCTATCCGGCCCCGGTTGACAGTCTGATAAAGGCATCATGGGCCGAACGGCTTGTCAAGCGCGGCGACCCGTTTGCCGTTTCGCAGCTTGAGGCGGAGCGTACCCGCATCAGCAACCTCATGCGTGAAAACGGCTATTATTACTTTCGTCCTGCCTATTCCACTTTCACCGCCGACACGGTGTCCACGCCCGGCCGTGTGGAAGTACACGTACAACCTACCGAAGGCTTGTCGCCCACAGCCACACGCCAGTGGTATCTGGGACGGTTGAGTATCAATATGCGCAAATCCATGGCCGAGCAACTGACCGACTCGCTTGTTTACCGTATACTAACCGTGCGCTATTCAGGCAAGAAGCTGCCTATACGTCTGCGCGCATTGCTGCGTGACATGAAGCTGAGGCCTGGCCAGTTGTTCCGGCAAAGCACTTATACGGAAACATTCTCCATAATAAACAGTATGGGACTGTTCTCCATGTCTGATTTCACGTTCACTCCGCGTGACACGACGGCCGCTTGCGACACCTTGGATATGATGTTGAACTGTGTGTTCGACAAACCTTACGATGTTTCCATTGAAGCCAACTACAAACTGAAGAGTAATGACCGCACCGGCCCTGGACTTGTAATCGGGCTTACCAAGCGCAATGCTTTTCGTGGAGGCGAGAAACTGAGCATAAATCTCAAGGGGTCATACGAGTGGCAGACGGGGAAAAAGGTAGGCGGAAACAGTTCCACAATCAATTCCTACGAATATGGAGCCGATGTCTCGATAGAATACCCTCGTCTGGAAACGCCTTTCGGACTCTTCAAGCGTCACCGTTTCCATGCTCCGCCGTCCACCTTGTTCTCGCTCTCGGGCGATGTGCTGAACCGTGCCGACTATTTCAATATGCTCACTGTCACCGGTGCAGTCACCTACAAGTTCCAAACCTCTGCCAACTCACGCCATGAGCTGAGTCCGTTCCTGCTCGACTACAATATACTGCGCAGCACTACTGGCACTTTCGACTCTATAATGAACGCCAATCCTGCCATCTATGTGTCCATGCGCAACCAGTTTGTGCCAAAAATCAAGTATACCTACACCTATGCCAGTCCGTCAAGCTACAACAACCCGATAGCTTGGAACATCTCTCTCACCGAATCAGGCAATCTTCTGTCGCTCCTGTATGTTGCGGCTGGCAAGAAGTTCAACGATAAGGAGAAAGACCTTTTTGGCAACCCCTTCGCCCAGTTCCTTAAACTGACCACAAGTCTGCGCAAGACATGGCAGTTGACCAAGAAGTCACAGCTTGTGGGGCGTGTGGAGGCTGGCTTGCTCTATGCTTACGGCAACAGCGACCGTGCGCCTTACAGCGAGCAGTTCTATGTGGGCGGCGCAAACAGCATACGTGCCTTTACCATACGCAGCATCGGACCAGGCAAGTATGTCGCTTCATCTTCTAACTATTCCTACCTCGACCAGACGGGCGACATAAAGTTTGAGGCCAATCTTGAATACAGGTTCAATATGTTCGGAAACCTTTATGGGGCAGTATTCCTTGACGCCGGCAACATTTGGTTGTTGAAAAAGGATGAAAGTCGTCCTGACTCCGAGTTCAAACCGGCCACATTCCTTACGCAGCTGGCCACGGGTACAGGAGCGGGCTTGCGCTACGACCTCGACTTCCTCGTGCTTCGCCTTGACCTTGGCGTGGCTCTTCATGTGCCTTACGAAACGGGGAAGAGCGGTTACTACAACATTCCCAACTTTAGGGACGGTCTCGGTCTGCACTTCGCCATTGGCTATCCGTTCTGATGCGGCAAACAATTAAAGATATGAAAACACTCTCAAGACTCTACATCCTGCTCCTTGCCGTAGCGTTGTCGGCGCTGCTCGGATGCGAAACACAGACCGACGCGCACACAACTCCGACATACTGGGAGAGCGACAGCGCATGGTACACTGCCCAAGACACGGTAATCCCCACAAGGATAGACCTGCTCTACATCGTGTCAACCGACGTGACATCGGCCACCGACGCAAGCGGCCGTAAGACCTACCGCTCACGGCTCACGCAGGAAGACCGCAGGGCCATCGGTGGTGAACTTGCCTATGTGGAAACGAACATAGGGCAGGGCGACTTCAACTACATCGCCCCATACTACCACCAGTTCACCTTTGAGGCCATCAGTCTGCCGGCCGACAGTTTCAGGGCGGAATATGAAAAAGTGGCCGCCGAGGTGTGCGAGTCATTCGACCACTACATGAAGCACATTAACAATGGGCGCAAGTTTGCCCTCGTGGGCTTCTCACAGGGCGGCATGCTCGTGCTCGACGTGTTGAAACACATGACCGATGAGCAGTTCCGCCGGATGGTGGCCGCCTATGCGATGGGCTACCGCATATCGGCCGACGACATGAAGTGCCCACGCATAATTCCAGCCTCAGACGAAGACACGCCCGGAGTGACGGTGTCATTCAATTCGGTGCTCTCCACCTCAGGCATCTGGCCCTTTGTGGCCGGTGGCGCGGCTGCGGCCATAAACCCTGTGAACTGGAAGACCGACTCCACGCAGGCCACATTCTCCTACAAGGGAAGCCTCCACAAGGTGCATCTTGACCCCACTACCAAGCTGCTTATCGTGGAGACCGACAAGGCCGAAGAATATCGCCAGTGGACCGACAATCCCATGTTTCAAAGTGCCAACGTCAGCCTTGACTGTCTGCACCACTGGGATCTGCTCTTCTACACCCAGTATATCCACGACAACATCCTCAAGAGGGCGCAGCGGTAGGGGCAGCAGAGTACTGTGCGGCAAGTGCCGGTTGACAGAGGGTAGGGGACTGAAACTTTGATTTGCCTGATTGCTTGAGTCAGAGTTTCAGTCCTCTACCGCCTTTTCGGAATTTATGCGTTCCAGCCCAAAGCACTCGCTCCGAGCACGGCCGATGAGCTTCCGAGACTGCTCACGAGCAGTTTGGCCTTGCCGCGGTACAGACTGAAAATGTGCTCGTCATAGGCCTTGCGGATGGGAGCCATTATCAGTTCGCCGGCATTGACCAGTCCTCCGAAAAACACAAACGCCTCCGGGCTGCAGAATGTGGCGAAGTCGGCGCACGCCTCACCGAGCATTTTCCCCGTGAAGCTGAACACTTCCAGCGCAATCTTGTCGCCCTTGTCGGCAGCAATGCCCACATCAAGCGAGGTAAGGTCTTCGGGGTCTATACTGCGCAGCAGCGAGTTCTCATTGCTGTTGGCCAGCATTTCGCGTGCCGTGCGGGCCACTCCCGTAGCCGAACAGTAAGCCTCGAGGCAACCTCTGCGACCGCATCCGCACGTCCGTCCGTTCTCCCTCACCACCGTGAAATGGCCCAGCTCACCGGCAAAACCGTCGCTGCCGTACACCAGTTCACCGTTTACCACAATGCCCGAACCGACTCCCGTACCGAGGGTAATCATTATGAAGTTCTTCATGCCCCGCGCCACTCCGTAGGTCAGCTCGCCTATGGCCGCAGCGTTGGCGTCGTTGGTCATGGCCACCGGTATTCCCAGTGCCTCGCTGAACATCTTGGCCAGCGGCACAGTGCCCTTCGCCCAGGCTATGTTGGGCGCTTCCTTTATCGTGCCGTCATAATAGTTGGCGTTGGGCGCGCCTATGCCCATACCCTGTATCTTCTCCGTGCCGCCCACCTGTTCTATCAGAGGGCGCAGCTCTCCGACAGCACTCCGCACAAACGCTTCCGCACTGTCAAAACTCTTTGTCTTCAGCGACGTGGTGCCCTTTATTTCGCCATGCTGGTCAACCGTACCGAACACGGCGTTGGTGCCTCCGAGGTCAAGCCCTATCACGTATGGCTTCTTTGCTCCTTGTATTTCCATTGTTTTTATGTCGTTTAGTTGTTTTATGGTGTCGTTTTTTGTTGTCTGCCTGTTATTGTAGCCCTGTTGTTAGCTGAAAGCAAATTTACGGATATTTGGCGTAATAGCGAAAAGAAAGTGCGGAGATATTCCTCAGCCTCGGAATGTTTGCCCTTGCATAATCATCCAAAGAGAAAATTTCGCCCGGCCTTAAGCTTTGCGCTTATGGTCGGGCGGTGTATGCAAATATTAGTCTTGCTGTTGAATTACGTCGAAGCTAAGGTTCAACGATGTCTTTGCGCCCAATGTTGTCCTAAATGCTTTATAAAACGTTTATGCAACATTGATTTTTAGCCATTGATTAATACATCTTCATGATAGCACTATCAATATTCTTATTAACCTCAATTTCTTCACGTTTAGATTTCTTGCCATAGCTAAGGCTGTGTGTAACTGTTCAGCGGTAGTCCAAGCACTGAACAGTTACTCAATCTATGACTGTTGCCAATAGAAGTTAAACGCAATCGCATACTCTGTCCGTTGTTTTTTTTCAATGAATTTTCTGCCTTATAATTACGCTCTAACCCAGAATTGTCGGAAAACAAAAACTTGTCGTTTCCTTCTGTATGGCCATGGTCTCTATACCAATCGCCTGTGGCCGTTAAAGCTAATGTGAATCTTTTTTTGTTAAAGTCTGCAAAGGCCAAATATTCTCCCGACTTGTAGGCGAACCCTTCGTTTGCAGACAAATACACATTGCCGCCATAATTTATCTTAACTGTCACAAAATTTACCAATCCTGCTTTTCCTGCGAACTTGCCGCTTGGAGTTCTTATATATTCAATAGTGCGAATATTCTTTGAACTAAGCGAGGCAACATCTTCCGGCAATACCTCCATACCGTTAATGCACAATACGACATCTCCTCCATTATGAGTAGTGATACTTCGGGTACTTGCAGAAACATCTAGCTCTGGAGTGTAACCATTCAGCAATAGCAAATGGGCAAGTCTCATTCGCTATTGCTGAATGGTTGCCATGGATGCGAAGTTACAAAGAAACTATTAAAGGGT
>CAVAQY010000045.1:0-22229 GCA_963590865.1 Bacteroidaceae bacterium
GAACAAAATGTTTGGCAAGCGACGGTTTGGACATGATATTTGCTGTCATGTGAACGAATGGCACGAGGTCCTACCAAGTTCGCCCTTGTGCTTCGTCTTCGCTTTCTTTGGTGGCGGTGGGGACACCGCACCTACTACCCTCAGACATAGGAATGGGGCAAACTTAGTAGGTGCAGCGTCTCGCTGCATCCCCACCCAGCGAATAAGAAATGCACAAGATTAGGGCATGGAACAGTTGCCGTTTTGTTCGGGATGCCTTCGGGACTCGTTCGGGATTTGGTCGGGACGCAACACCTACTAAGTTTGCCCCTCTCCATTCGCTTCATCTTCGCTTTCTTTGATGCGGTGAGGACACCGCACCTACTACACAAGGGCAAGTTTACATTGCCCAAAGACTTCACAGCGCAGCCTTCAGGAGGTATGGACACAGTCATTCCTCTCTCCTCGTTCCCACTACGACCTCTCCTCGTTCCTACTATGACCTCTCCTCGTTCCTACTACGAGCACGCCTCGTTCCTACTACGAGCACGCCTCGTTCCTACTACGAGCAGGTCTCGTAATGGCCTTTAGGAAGCGTTAACGTTTGCGGCGGTTGATGCGAGCGTATTTTAACAGTAATTCTTTGTAAATCACGGGATGATGTATTGCCTTTGCGTCTGTATATGCGCTGCAATCCCCACGAGGGGACTGTGGCGTTTTCCTTGTGCGCAGCAAACCACACATACGCACCGCTTATCCTTTGCCGTTTGGACAAATAGTGCTACCTTTGTGCCCAATATGCTTAAAGATATACTGACCAACGGGGAACTCGAACGGTTGAAATCGCTCGTTGCCGACAATGAAAAGATAGTGCTGACGTGTCACGTCAACCCTGACGGCGATGCCGTAGGGTCGTGTTTGGCATGGGCGGAATACCTCCGGGTGGTTGCGGGAAAGGAGCCGGTAGTGATAATTCCAGACCAGTACCCCGACTTTCTGCGGTGGCTTCCTGGCACAGACCGGATTGTCCGTTACGACAAGCACAGGGAAAAGGCCGATGAAATGCTTCGCGAATGTGGGCTGCTGTTTTGCCTTGACTTCAATACGCCAAGCCGTACGGATGCCATGGCCGACAGTATATTGGCATCGGATGCCGATAAAGTGATGATAGACCATCACCCGAACCCCGACATGGAGTGCAGCATGACAATATCGCACCCGGACTACAGTTCCACGTGCGAACTGGTGTTCGGCCTTGTCTGGCAGATGGGAGGCTTTGAACAGCTCGGCCGCAATTTCGCCGTGCCGGTGTATTGCGGCATGATGACCGACACAGGCGGCTTTACTTACAACAGTACTCGCCCGGAAATATTTTTCGCCATAAGCATGTTGCTGACTAAAGGCATTGACAAGGACAAGATTTACCGCAACGTGTACAACAACTACAGCGAAAGCCGTATGCGCTTGACCGGCTATGTGCTGTATGACCGGCTCGTAGTGGACAAGGAACGCCACGCGACTTACTTCACTCTGACGCGCAAGGACCTGCAACGCTTCCATTTTATAAAAGGTGACGCAGAAGGACTGGTAAATATGCCGTTGCAGATAAAGGGCGTGAAGCTCTCCATTTCGCTGCGCGAAGACACAGAGAAAGAGAACACCGTGTGGGTAAGCCTGCGCAGCGTGGACGACTTTCCGTGCAACAAAGTGGCGGAAGCCTTCTTCAACGGCGGCGGACACCTCAATGCGTCTGGAGGAAGGCTGCGATGCAACATGAAGGAGGCCGTCGAAGTGACGAAAAAGGCAATAGCGCATTTTGAAGACACGTTAAAGTAACGTAACGACAACGGCAGAAAATTACTTTTTTAGTAACTTTGCCAGAACAAAAAGAACACGAAAGACAACATCAAAAAGCATGGGAAACTATAGGGCTTTACCGCTTTGGGCACTCTTGGCAGCGTCGCTGTTCGCTTCATGCGACAACTATGAGACCTATGGCGACAAGAAGGAGAAAGAACGCAACGCCATCAACACATTTATAAACGACTCTTCGCTGACAATAATCAACGAAGAACAGTTCCACAATCAGGGAGATTCCACCAGTGTAGAGAAGCGTGAATTCGTCTACTTGGACAACAGCGGTGTATACATGCAGATAGTGCGCCGCGGATGTGGTTCTCCACTTGAGGAAAACAAGGCAGTCAACATCCTTTGCCGTTACCTGGAGTACAACATACTGGACAAGTTTGTTCAGACACACAACGACCAAGATGCACGCGACTACGATAAAATGACAGTTACCCGTACGGGCAGCAACTACACCGGTTCATTCAGCAGCGGCACAATGTACAGCACATACGGCTCGTCAGTACCTACAGGATGGTTAATCCCGCTGACATATATAAACATTGGCCGTCAGACCGATGCCAACGGTGAGATAGCCCAGGTGAAGCTCATCGTTCCGCACTCACAGGGACAGGCTTATGCATCATCAAACGTGTATCCGTGCTATTATATCATAACCTATCAGCGGGAAAGATAAACGCACACAGACATCAATACGAACTACAATGACACTTATAAAGTCCATTTCCGGCATTAGGGGAACCATCGGCGGCCATACGGGCGACACTCTCAATCCCCTCGACATAGTGAAATTCACATCCGCATACGCCACTTTCATCAGGCGAAGCGGAAAGTCAAACAGCGGAAAGATTGTCGTTGGCCGCGACGCACGTCTGTCTGGGGACATGGTGAACCGCATTGTCTGCGGCACACTCACGGGCATGGGATACGATGTGGTTGACATAGGACTTGCAACCACCCCGACCACGGAGCTTGCAGTAAGGTTTTCCGGAGCTGACGGCGGCATAATAATAACAGCAAGCCACAATCCGAGACAGTGGAACGCGCTGAAACTGCTCAACCACGAGGGCGAATTTCTGACGAAAGACGACGGTAACGAGGTGCTCGCCATTGCGGAAAAGGAAGACTATGAGTATGCCGACGTTGACGCACTGGGACATTACTCCGCCGACAACACCTTTGACGAAAAGCACATACAGGCCGTTCTCGACTTGAAACTGGTTGATGTGGAGTCCATACGCAAGGCTCATTTCAACGTATGCGTGGACTCAATCAACAGCGTGGGCGGCATTATCCTGCCGAAACTACTCGACCGCCTCGGCGTGTCCTACCAGTTCCTCAACGGTGAGGCCACGGGCGACTTTGCCCATAACCCCGAACCGCTGGAGAAAAACCTTGGCGGCATAATGGGCGAGATGGGCAGCGGCAAGTTTGACTTGGGCATAGTAGTTGACCCTGACGTTGACCGCTTGGCGTTTATCTGCGAAGACGGAAAGATGTTCGGCGAAGAATACACTCTTGTAAGCGTGGCCGACTATGTGCTAAGCCACACTCCGGGCAACACGGTGAGCAACTTGAGTTCCACACGTGCCCTGCGCGACATTACCGAACGCCACGGCGGCAAGTACCATGCATCGGCTGTGGGTGAGGTGAACGTCACTACGCTGATGAAATCCGACCGTGTAAAGGCCGTGATAGGGGGCGAAGGCAACGGTGGAGTGATCTATCCGGAGTGCCATTACGGTCGCGACGCTCTCGTAGGCATTGCCCTTTTCCTGTCCAATCTGGCGCAAAAGGGATGCAAAGTGAGCGAACTTAGAGCCACATATCCCACATACTACATAGCCAAGAACCGCATTGACCTTACTCCTTCGACCGACATTGACGCCGTGTTGGAGCGGGTCAAGGAGATGTACAAGGGCGAAAAGATAACGGACATTGACGGTGTGAAGATTGATTTCGCCGACAAATGGGTGCATCTGCGCAAGTCCAACACCGAGCCGATAGTGCGTGTATACAGTGAAGCGGCCACTATGGAGGAGGCCGACACGCTTGGCAAACAGCTCATGCAAGTGGTTTACGACATGCAGTAAACGGCTTTTATGAAGCCAACCGTTGGAAACAAATGCCTTTGAGGCTTTCCTATGGCAAATGCCGGATGATTTACACCTGTGTAAGTCACCCGGCATTTTCGGCCCTTTCATGTGGATGTTAGTCTGCGGCACTCAAACGCCGGGCTTTAGAGTCGTATCGGTAAATCGGAAACGGGCGGTTCGCTTTTACACAGCCACCAGACAAGGTGAAAGAGCTTTCGTATAATTAAACAGACTCTTAATATTTTTTAGACGGAAGAGGCGTTCTTTTCCCCTATATATTGACTACCTTTGCGCACAAAATCCAATAAGACAAAAACAAAATGGCAGAATCAATAGACATCCGTGAACTGAACATACGGATAGAACAGCAAAGCTCTTTCGTGACAAATCTCACGACAGGGATGAACCAAGTCATCGTAGGCCAGAAGCACCTCGTGGAGTCGCTTCTCATTGGTCTGCTTAGTGACGGCCACATACTGCTCGAAGGAGTGCCGGGACTGGCCAAGACGCTGGCCATAAAGACGCTGGCCCAGCTGATAGACGCTGAATACAGCCGCATACAGTTCACCCCCGACCTGTTGCCGGCCGACGTTGTGGGTACGATGATTTACTCGCAGAAGGACGAGAAGTTTCAGGTCAAGAAAGGCCCGGTGTTCGCCAATTTCGTGCTGGCCGACGAGATAAACCGCGCTCCGGCCAAGGTGCAGAGCGCATTGCTTGAGTCCATGCAGGAAAAGCAGGTGACTATCGGCAGCGAAACGTTCAGTCTGCCTTCACCGTTCCTCGTGATGGCCACGCAGAACCCCATCGAGCAGGAGGGGACCTACCCGTTGCCTGAAGCTCAGGTGGACCGTTTCATGCTCAAGGTGGTGATAGGCTATCCCACGATAGAAGAGGAGAAGAGCATAATCCGCGAGAACATCCGCGAGAGTCTGCCCACAGTGTCGCCCGTATGCTCGGTTGACGAGATACTGAAGGCAAGACAGGTGGTGCGCGACGTGTATATAGACGAGAAGATAGAGCAGTACATTGCCGACATCGTGTTCGCCACGCGCTATCCCGACCGCTACGGCCTGAAGGATCTCAAGGACATGATTTCGTTTGGAGGCAGCCCCCGCGCAAGTATCTCGCTGGCCAAGGCTTCGAGAGCCTACGCCTTCGTGAAGCGTCGCGGCTATGTGGTGCCCGAAGACGTGCGCGCTGTGGCTCACGACGTGCTGCGCCACCGCATCGGATTGACCTATGAGGCCGAGGCCGGCAACGTGACAAGCGAGGAAATCGTGAGCCGTATAATAAATAAGGTGGAAGTGCCCTGATTGAAAGCATAGACACAGCAGATGGACACACAGGAAATTATAAGGAAAGTACGGAAGATAGAGATAAAGGCGCGCGGACTGAGCAACAATATCTTTGCCGGACAGTACCACTCGGCCTTCAAGGGACGAGGCATGGCTTTCAGCGAAGTGAGGGAATACCAGTACGGCGACGATGTGCGCGACATCGACTGGAATGTCACGGCACGCTTCCACCGTCCTTATATCAAGGTGTTTGAGGAAGAGAGGGAGCTTACGGTAATGCTCCTGATTGACGTGAGTGGTTCGCTGGACTTCGGTACAACGCACGAGATGAAGCGCGACATGGTGACGGAAATAGCCGCCACGCTCGCTTTCAGTGCCATACAGAACAACGACAAGATAGGAGTGGTGTTCTTCTCCGACAGAATTGAGAAGTACATACCGGCAAAGAAGGGACGCAAGCACATCCTGTATATCATACGGGAGATGCTCGACTTCAAACCCCAGAGCCGCCGAACCGACATAGGCAAAGCCATCGACTTTCTGTCAGGCGTAATGAAACGCAGGTGTACGGCATTTCTCTTGAGCGACTTCTACGACCGTGCCGACTTCAGCCACAGGCTTACGGTGTGCAACCGCAAGCACGACCTCGTGGCAATTCAGGTTTACGACCGCCGCGCAAGCGAACTTCCCGATGTGGGACTGATGAAAATAGTGGATGCGGAGACCGGGTTCGAACAGTATGTCGATACAGGCTCGCGCAAACTCCGCAACTCTTACCGCCAGTATTGGCTCATGCGCCAGACCCAGCTGCGCGAAACTTTCAACAAGAGCAACGTTGACAATGTTTCCGTGGCCACCGACGGCGACTTTGTGAGCCAGTTGATGTCGCTCTTCCGCCAACGCAGCTGATGCAGCTTGCAGACTGGAACAGGAAACGTGGTGTCACATTCAACGTGGCGACACATACAAAGAAACATTAACATGAAAAAGTCATTGACCACCATATTGCTTCTCATTGCCGGGGCATTGGGACTGTCAGCACAAGTCACCGTCGAGGCCACAATCGACTCGATAGAGATGCTGATAGGCCAGCAAGTGCATGTAACTGTACGTGCCACTGCTCCGGAGCGGCAAGCCGTGGTGTTCCAACAACTGAAACCGAGGCAGATGCTGACTCCCGGAGTGGAGATAGTGGACGTTGCCGACTTGGGAAGCAAACCGGTTGACAACGGAATGTCGGTCAGCCAGCGCAAATACACCTTGACTTCGTTTGACGGAAAACTGTATTATCTGCCACCGTTCACGGTAAATGTGGGCGGCAAGCAGTATAAAAGCAAAAGCCTTGCGCTGAAAGTCATTGAAGTGGAGGTAGATACAACACAGACAGACAAGTTCTTCGGACCGAAAGACGTGCAGGACAATCCCTTTGAATGGGCTGAATGGGCACCGCTGTTTTGGGCTTCTGTGCTGATGGTAGTGCTTTTCGTAGTGGCATGTTACCTCTACATACGGCTAAGGCAGGGCAAGCCGGTAGTGACTCCAAAGCTCAAGATGGTGCGCAGACTGTTGCCGCACCAAAAGGCCATGAAAGAGATTGAGCAGATCAAGGCCGATCGCATGGTAAGCTCAGAGAACCAGAAGGAATACTACACGAAGCTGACCGAAACTCTGCGCAAGTACATAGAGGAACGCTATGGCTTCAAGGCAATGGAGATGACCTCTACGGAGATAATCGACAGACTGACGCACACAGGCGATGCCCAAGCCCTTGACGAACTGACCGCTTTGTTCCGCACAGCCGACCTCGTGAAGTTCGCCAAGTTCTCGGCTCTCATCAACGAAAACGACATGAACCTCGTGTCGGCCATCGACTTCATCAACTCAACCAAGCTCGACACTCCGCCGGTGGAGCAGGTGCAGCGTCCGAAACTCACCGAAGAGGAGAAGCGCACCGTCAAGAGTCGCCGCGCACTCGTGGCAGTCATTGCCGTTTCGGCAACCGTCTGTCTGGGCTTGTTGGTGTATGTGGTTTATGAAACGTATCAACTTTTGCAATAAAAGGGAAGGAGACAATATATGGAATTTGCCAATAAAGAATACTTCTTCCTGCTCCTGCTCATAATACCATACCTGTTGTGGTATGTAATGTACAGGAAAAAGAGCGAGCCGACCATGCGTATGGGCGACACCTTCGCCTTCCGCTATGCACCGAAGAGCTGGAAAGTGCGCCTCATGCCGTTGCAGCCGATATTGCGGGTAGCAGCATTCTGTCTGCTGGTTGTGGCTCTGGCACGGCCGCAAACCCAAAATTCATGGAGCAACAAGTCGGTTGAGGGCATTGACATCATGCTGGCAATGGACGTGTCCACGTCGATGTTGGCCGAAGACCTCAAACCCAACCGCATTGAAGCGGCCAAACAGGTAGCAGCGGAATTCATTTCCGGGCGTCCTAACGACAATATAGGACTGTCAATCTTTGCCGGAGAGGCTTTCACCCAATGTCCCATGACCACAGACCACGCATCGCTGCTCAGTCTGTTGCAGAGTGTGCGCACGGATATTGCCGCCACGGGAATGATACAGGACGGTACAGCCATCGGAATGGGGCTTGCCAATGCAGTAAGCCGACTCAAGGCATCCAAGGCGAAGAGCAAAGTAGTCATACTGCTCACCGACGGAAGCAACAATATGGGCGACTTGTCGCCAATGACCTCGGCAGAGATAGCCCGCAGTCTGGGCATACGCGTCTATACCATCGGCGTAGGCACCAACAAGGTGGCTCCTTACCCAATGCCTGTGGCCGGTGGAGTGCAGTATGTCAATATGCCTGTGGAGATAGACACAAAGACTTTGAGCGATATTGCGGCGGCTACAGAGGGCGATTTCTACCGCGCCACCAACACAACGGAGCTTCACCGCATATACAAGGAGATAGACAGGCTGGAAAAGTCAAAGCTCAATGTCACGCGTTTCAGCAAGAGGTATGATGCATACCAGCCGTTTGCCCTGGCTGCGGCCATGCTTCTGCTGCTTGAAGTGTTGTTGCGCATAACGGTGTTTAGGAGAATACCTTAAAGAAAGAGTATCATGTTCAGATTTGAATCCCCCGACTATCTATACTTACTCATCGCAATACCGGTGCTGGCTCTGCTGCGCCTCGTGATGATTCATGGGCGCAGACGCAAGTTGCGGCGCTTTGGCGACCCGAAACTGTTGGCCGCACTTATGCCAGACGTGTCGCGGTGGCGGCCGGAAGTCAAGTTCTGGCTGCTCGAAGCTGCGTTGGCCGTACTCATACTGATGGTTGCCCGTCCGCAGATGGGCACACGCATAAGCAATGAAAAGCGCACGGGCATAGAAACGGTAATAGCCCTGGACGTGAGTAACTCGATGAAGGCCGAAGACGTGACTCCCAACCGTCTGGACAGAGCCAAGATGATGATGGAAAACCTTGTGGACAAGTTCACTGACGACAAGATTGCGCTCATTGTCTTTGCCGGAGACGCTTTCGTACAGTTGCCAATAACGAGCGATTATGTATCGGCCAAGATGTTTCTGAACGACATTTCTCCCGCAATGATAGCCTCTCAAGGTACTGACATAGCCCGTGCCATAGAGATGGGGACGCACAGTTTCACCAGTCAGGAGGGCATTGGCCGTGCCATAATAGTCATAACAGACGGTGAAGACCATGAGGGCGGTGCAGTTGAGGCAGCTCAAAAGGCAAAGAAACTCGGCATGAGGGTGTTTGTGCTCGGCATAGGTTCGCCCAGCGGCGCGCCTGTTCCCGACAGCCAAGGCGGCTACATGAAAGACAATAGCGGCAACACCGTGATGTCTGCCCTCAATGAAGATATGTGCAAGCAGGTGGCCGAGGCAGGCGGAGGAGCCTACATTCACGTTGAAAACAACAGCAATGCGCAGGAACAACTTAACTCCGAGCTTGCGAAACTGTCGCAGAAGGAGATGGAATCTGTGGTTTACAGTGACTATGACGAGCAGTTTCAGGCTTTCGGACTCATTGCTTTGCTGCTGCTGATTGCTGAAGTTTGTCTGCTTGAATGTCGCAGTCCGCTGTTCAAAAACGTCAGTCTGTTCTCACGGAAGAAGCGCATTGTGACCATAACGGCACTCGTTTTACTGTCATCAACAGCCTTCGCACAGACCGACAGACAGTATGTCAGGGACGGCAACAAGGCGTTCCGCGCAGGAGATTATGCCAATGCGGAAGTGGCATACAGGAAAGCCGTGGAGAAAAACCCACGCAATCCGCAAGCTGTGTTCAACCTTGGCAACGCCCTGTTCGCACAGAAAAAGGACTCCGCCGCAGTGCAGCAATATGAACAGGCGGCAAAACTGGAGACCAATCCCAAGCGTCGTGCCATGTCATACCACAACATTGGCGTGGTGTGTCAAAGCCACAAGATGTACTCTGAGGCCATCGATGCTTACAAAGAGGCTCTCAGACTGACACCAAACGACGACGAGACGCGCTACAATCTGGCTCTGTGCAAACGCCAGCAGAAGAATCAAAACAAACAGGACCAGAACAAACAGCAGCAAAAGCAGGACAACAAAGACAAGAACAAGGACAACAAAGACAAGCAACAACAGGATAAGCAGCAAAAGCAGCAGGACAAACAGAAGCAGGAAAACAAGGACAAGATGAGCAAAGAGAATGCGGAGCAGTTGCTCAATGCGGCCGTTCAGCAGGAAAAGAACACTCAAGAGCGCATGAAGAAAGCCATGCGGCAGCCAAATTCCCGTAAGTTGCAGAAAAATTGGTGACGGATTATGAAGAGACTAAATACACTTGTCGTTCTTTTGTTTGTAGGACTGATGTCATGTCTCGCCCAGCGGCTGGTGGGGGAAGCACCGTCGCAGGTGTCAGTTGGCGAGCAGTTCAGACTAACATATACGATAGGCACGCAAAACGTTAAGGGTTTCAAGGCCGGCAGTATGCCTGACGGCTTTGAAGTGCTGATGGGGCCGAGTGAATCCAGACAGTCAAGTTTTCAAATGATCAACGGGCACACCAGCACCTCGTCTTCCATTACCTATACATATATAATATGCGCCAACAAGGGCGGCACTTTCACCATACCTGCGGCACATATTTCCGTTGGAGACAAGACCATTGCGTCAAACAGTATAAAGATTCACGTCAGCGGTTCGGCACGTAGCGGAGCTGGAGGCGGCCGACAGCAGGACGGAGAACAGCCGAAGCGTGCTGCCGGGTCGCACATTTCAAGTTCGGATCTCTTCATCAAAGTGAGCGCAAACAAGCAGCGCGTGCATGAGCAAGAACCGATATTGCTCACATATAAGGTCTATACGCTTGTCGATTTGACCCAACTCAACGGCAAGATGCCCGACCTCAAGGGCTTCCATACTCAGGAGATACCGTTGCCGCAGCAGAAGAGTTTCAAGGTGGAAACATACAACGGCCGTCCTTACCGCACGGTTACGTGGAGCCAATATGTGATGTTCCCGCAGGTGACGGGCAAACTTGAGATACCCAGCATAACCTTTGACGGCATCGTAGTGCAGCAGAACCGTAGCATAGACCCGTTCGAGGCGTTCTTCAACGGCGGTTCCGGCTATGTTGAAGTGAAGAAAAAGATAAAGGCACCGGGGATTACTATACACGTCGATCCCCTTCCTGCACGGCCAGCCGGCTTTTCCGGCGGTGTCGGCCAGTTCAGTATCTCTGCGCAAACCGACAAGGCGAGCGTGAAAGCCAACGACCCGATAAACCTGCGTGTAGTGGTTAGCGGTCGCGGAAACCTGAAACTGATAAAGGAACCGGTCGTTAACTTCCCCAAGGACTTCGACAAATACAGTGCGAAGATTACTGACAAGACCAAGCTCACGGCCAATGGTGTGGAGGGAAACATGATTTACGACATCATGGCGGTACCGCGCCATCCCGGAAAGTATGAGATTCCGCCCATTGAGTTTACCTTTTACGATACGGGACGCAACGCTTACCGTACCGTGAGCACCCAGAGTATAGCCCTCAACGTGGAAAAAGGCAGCGGAAAATCAGTCGTGTCAGACTATACTGGACAGTCGGATGTGGAACAGATAGCCAAGGATATACGCTACATCAAGCTGGGTGACACCACGCTACACAACCGAAACGACTTCTTCTTCGGTTCGCTCTCATACTGGATATGGCTGGCCGGACTCTTTGCAGTATTCGTTTCACTGTTCATCGTGTTCCGCCGCCGTGCCCTGGACAATGCCGATTTGGTGAAACAACGTGGCAGAAAAGCCAACAGTGTGGCCACAAAACGCTTGCGCAAGGCCAAGAAACTCATGCTTACTGGCCAGTCCGGTGCTTTCTATGACGAGGTTCTCCGTGCCTTGTGGGGGTATGTGGGCGACAAACTGAACATCCCTGTGGAAAATCTCTCGCGGGAAAACATCGAGCAATGTCTGTCTGACCGCGGGGTGGACAAGGTTGTCGTGGCACGTTTCATTGAGGCACTTGACGAATGTGAATACGAGCGTTACGCTCCGGGCGACGTTAAGGGCAACATGAGCAAGACTTTTGAGACGGCGATGGATGCCATAACGAAGATAGAGGACACTATGAAACACCGCAAACATACAGTTTCGGGCGGCAAAGCCACCTTGGTTGTGGCCTTTATGCTTGCCTTGGTTTCCGTTCCGGCCGATTCGCTGGCCATAACCAAGGCCAATGCCGACAGTGCCTATGCACGCGAGAACTACACTCAGGCCATCAAGGACTACGAGGAGTTGCTTGAGGGCGGAGAGAGTGCCGCCTTGTATTACAATCTCGGCAACTCTTACTACCGTACAGGCAACGTTACGCACGCTATAATAAACTATGAGCGCGCCTTGTTGCTTTCTCCTGCTGACAACGACATCAGATTTAACCTGCAGTTCGCCCGTACAAAGACAATAGACAAGATTACGCCGGAGTCAGAGATGTTCTTCGTGTCGTGGTATCATGCCGCTGTCAACATGGCAAGCGTTGACGGCTGGGGACATATTGCCCTTTGGTCGCTTGCCACTGCCATAGTTCTGGCTCTGCTCTATCTGTTTGCTTCGCGTATATGGCTGCGCAAAGTTGGCTTCTTCGGCGGTTTCGCCATGCTCATGCTCTTTGTTCTCGCCAATTTGTTTGCCTTCCAGCAGCGCCATTTCCTTGAAAACCGCAACGGAGCGATAGTGGTTTCGCCGTCTGTGGCGGTGAGAAGCACCCCGTCAAAGGGTGGTACAGAACTGTTCATCCTGCATGAAGGCACCCGTATAGACATCACCGACGGAAGCATGAAGGGATGGAAAAAGGTGAGGCTGGCCGACGGCAGGGAAGGCTGGATGGAGACTTCGAGCATGGAAGTCATTTGATTGAGATTGCCAAAAGACATTGAAACATGGACTGGGAAGCATTGTTACATTTGGACAAGAGCCTGTTGCTGGCACTGAACGGCAGTGACTCGCTTTTCGTGGACGGCCTTGCCACAGTGCTCACAGCCGCTTCCACATGGATTCCCCTGTATGTGGCGTTGCTGTATGTGGTGATAAACAACAACGACAACGTACGCCAGATACTGACAGTCATAGCCTGTGCAGCCGGATGTGCACTCTTGGCCGGCACTGTTGACGACACTATTGTCAAACCGATGGTTGCCCGGTGGCGGCCTACACATGACCCGGAGATAGGAATGCTTGTGGATGTGGTCAACGGATACCGTGGAGGAAAATATGGTTTCTTCTCTGCTCACGCAGCAAACACCTTCAGCCTTGCCGTATTCTTCAGCCTTGTGGTACGGAGTGGCCGGCTTACGGTTCTTCTCGTGTCCTGGTCGCTGGTTAACTGCTGGACCCGGATGTATCTCGGCGTACACTTTCCGGGCGACATCCTTTGCGGTATAGTTTGGGGAGGCACGGTCGGTGTGTGCATGGCGTGGCTCTGTCGCAGACTGAGATACTGTTGCGGAGACCGGAAGAGATACGTTTCCACACAATATACGTCAACCGGGTATGCCCATACCGACATAGACATCATACTGAACGTCATGGCTTTCACCCTCATCTACGTCATTGTCAAAGCGTGTATCGTGGCATGACCACTGTAAAGCATGAATTATGAATACCAAAGACATACATATAAGCGACTTCGACTATCCGTTGCCAGACGACAGGATAGCCAAGTTTCCCATCAAAGAGCGCGACCACTCCAAGCTGCTGGTCTATCGCCACGGTGAAATCACTGAAGACATCTTTTACAACCTGCCCCAATATCTCCCGTCGGGAGCACTGATGGTGTTCAACAACACCAAGGTGATACAGGCCCGTATGCACTTCCGCAAGGAGACAGGCGCACTCATAGAGATATTTCTCCTTGAACCTGTGTGTCCTGCAGACTACGAACAGATGTTCCAAACCACGGGTTCCTGCTCTTGGCTTTGCCTTGTTGGCAACCTCAAGAAGTGGAAGGGCGAACCGCTGAGGCAGCAGATAACCGTCGGAGGGAGCACTTTTACATTCACTGCAAGGTACGGCGGCGAGTGCCACACGAGCCATCGCATAGACTTTGAGTGGGACAACGACAATGTTTCCTTTGCCGAAATCATCGATGCAGTGGGCGAGTTGCCCATACCGCCATACTTGAACCGCGAAGCGCAGGACAGCGACAAGACAACTTACCAGACGGTTTATTCCAAGATAAAAGGCAGTGTTGCCGCACCGACTGCCGGACTGCACTTCACCGATGCCGTGCTTTCAGCCCTCGACAAGGCTGGCATTGACCGCGAAGAACTTACCCTGCACGTCGGAGCTGGTACGTTCAAGCCTGTCAAGAGCGCAACAATAGAGGGTCACGAGATGCACACCGAGTACATAAGCGTACATCGCTCCACCTTGGAAAAGCTGGTTGAGCACGGTGGGTGCGCCGTCTGTGTCGGTACGACGAGCGTCAGAACACTTGAAAGCCTTTATTACATGGGGCTGAGGCTGGCCAAAAATCCCGGTTTGTCGGAGGAACAGCTGCATATAGACCAGTGGGAGCCATACGAAACCGAGGCTACGCTGTCGGCCGTTGATGCCATAAAGGAAATCATAGCCTACCTTGACCGCAACGACCGCACAACACTCCACTCAAGTACACAGATAATAATAGCCCCAGGCTATGAGTACAAGATTGTGAAGATGCTTGTCACCAACTTCCACCAGCCGCAAAGCACCTTGCTACTGCTCGTGAGTGCCTTTGTAAAAGGCAGGTGGCACAGCATCTACGACTACGCTCTGACCCATGGTTTCAGGTTCTTGAGCTATGGCGACAGTTCCTTGCTCATACCGTAAGTCATAAACTTCAGGGAGAGGCGCAGACTTCGGAAAGTGCAAATCCCCATACACAAATAACGAAAAACGACGAAAGGACACATATAAATGAAGATAGGAGATAAGGTACGCTTCCTTAGTGAGACAGGCGGAGGCGTTGTTGCCAGGTTTCAAGGCAAGGACATAGTACTCGTGGAAGACAGCGACGGTTTCCAGATACCTACACCCGTCAACGATGTGGTGGTCATTGACAACGACGACTACAGCACCGGACGCATGGTGGAAGGCAAGAAAAAGACGGCGACTCCCATTGAGGAAGAGACAGAGCCGGCCGACAAACCCATTACATTCAAGGCTCCCGTAGAGGAACGACGTGGCGGCAATGTGCTGAATGTCTATCTGGCATTCGTGCCTGTGGACGTTAAGGAACTTACTTCCACGCGTTTCGAAGCCTATCTCGTCAACGACAGCAACTATTATGTGCGTTATACATACATGACGGGCGGAAGTGGCAGTTGGCAACTGCGTTCCACAGCTGAGGCGGAGCCTAATACAAAGCTGTTTATAGAGGAGTTCGGACGCGAAGACCTGAACGGTTTGGAGCGTGTATGTGTGCAGATGCTGGCCTACAAGCGCGGCAAACCGTTCATCGCAAAGCCCGTTGCCGATGTGCAGATGCGCATTGACACGGTAAAGTTCTACAAGCTCCACACCTTTGTTGACAATGATTTCTTTGAACAGCCGGCACTGCTCTATCCCATAGTAGAGGGAGACAAACAGGCACAGACACTGGCTATCGACCCGGAAAAGCTCAAGAAAGAACTGCTAGGCAAGGCTGTTGCCGATGCCCCGAAGCCGGTTGCACCCAAACACGATAGTAGACAGGACGACAAGAACGCCCCGATGGTGATAGACCTGCACGCTTCGGAACTGCTTGATACTACCGCAGGAATGTCGCCGACCGACATCCTCAACTACCAGATGGACACCTTTCGCAAAACACTCAAGCAATATGAGAAGAAGAAAGGCCAGAAAATAGTGTTCATACACGGCAAGGGCGAGGGCGTACTGCGGCGTGCGCTGACCGATGAGTTGCGCTATCGCTACAAAAACTACACCTTTCAGGATGCCTCATTCCGCGAGTACGGATACGGCGCAACTCAAGTTACAATCAAATAGGAAACCTACATGAAACACGGATTTGTCAATGTGGCGGCGGCTGTGCCCAGCGTTAGGGTGGCCGATGTTGACTACAACCTTGCCGAAACGGAGCGTTTGATAGCACAGGCAGAGAGTAGGGGAGTGGAAATAGTGTGCTTCCCGGAACTTGGCCTTACGGGCTACACCTGCCAGGATCTCTTCCGCAGTCGTCTGTTGCTCGACAAAGCCAAGGAAGCCTTGGACTCTCTTGTGGAATACAGCCGCAACCGCAACATCATCTCCATCGTCGGCATGCCGATAGAGGCTGGGGGCGTGCTGCTCAACTGTGCCGTGGTGGTTCAGAAAGGTCGCGTGCTCGGTGCCGTTCCCAAGAAGTTCCTGCCCAACTACGGCGAGTTCTACGAGAAACGGTGGTTCGCTTCCTCCCTTGAACTGCGCGACACTAATGTCACACTCGGCGGAGAAAAGGTCATGGTGACGGCAGAACCGCAGGTGTTCCAAACGGTTGACGGTGTCAGTTTCGGCATTGAAATATGCGAAGACGTGTGGTCGCCTGTACCGCCAAGCTGCAATCTTGCACTGGCAGGGGCGGAAATCATCTTCAACCTGTCGGCCAGCGACGAGCTTACGGGCAAGCACGCCTATCTGAAAGGACTCCTTGCCCAGCAAAGTGCGCGCCTTATGTGCGGTTACGTCTATTCCGGCTGCGGCTACGGCGAGAGTACGCAGGATGTAGTGTATGGAGGAAATGCCATAATCCACGAGAATGGAAGGCTCATGTGCGAGAGTGAGCGGTTCTGTCTCGACCCTAAACTGGAGGTGGCTCAGCTTGATTTGGAGCTGTTGAGGGCTGAACGACGCGCCAACACCACCTTTGTCCGTTCTCAGGCCAACGCTTCGGCACGTACGGTTGAGGCAGAAAGCACCGGCAACAGCCATTTTGAACTGACTCGCAACATAGACCCGCTGCCCTTTATCCCCAAATCCAGCGACATGAAGTCGGGCTGTCTGGAGATACTGGACATACAGACAATGGGACTGGCCAAACGCCTAAGCCACACCAAGGCCACCAGAGCCGTGGTGGGAATAAGCGGCGGACTCGACTCAACGCTGGCTCTCTTGGTCACAGTCCGCGCCTTCGACAAACTGAAACTCGACCGCACGGGAATTATAGGCATAACCATGCCGGGCTTCGGCACCACCGGACGCACCCACAACAACGCCGTGTCGCTGATGCAGTCGCTTGGGGTCACAGTATGCGAGATAAGCATTGTGCCAAGCGTGACGCAGCATTTCAAGGACATAGACCACAACCCTGACCTGCACGACGTTACCTACGAGAACAGCCAGGCACGCGAACGCACACAGATACTCATGGACTATGCCAACAAGGTGGGTGGACTCGTAATCGGCACAGGCGACCTTAGCGAACTGGCCTTGGGCTGGGCAACCTACAATGGCGACCATATGTCCATGTATGGGGTGAACGTTGGCGTGCCCAAGACGCTTATCCGCCACCTTGTCAACTATATTGCCGTGGCCGAAGCGGACAAAACATCGTGCGAAACCCTGCTTGACATAATCGAAACCCCAATCAGTCCCGAACTCATCCCGGCCGATGAAAACGGCGAAATAAGCCAGAAGACCGAAGATCTGGTAGGTCCTTACGAACTTCACGATTTCTTCCTCTACCACTATCTGCGCTTCGGATTCCGTCCGTCCAAGATATTTGCCATGGCCAAGCGAGCCTTTGACGGCAGCCATCCCGGCGTGGCAGCCTACGAAAGCGACACGATCAAGCACTGGCTGCGCACCTTTTTCCGCCGCTTTTTCGCCCAACAGTTCAAGCGGTCGTGCCTTCCCGACGGTCCCAAGGTGGGGAGTGTCTGTCTCAGTCCGCGCGGTGACTGGCGTATGGCGAGCGATTCTTCGGCGGCAATCTGGCTTGATGAATGTGACAACCTGTGACATAAAACATTCCAGACTGTCCTTCCATTTTTTGTACCCCGACCGCTTATAGTGCCATAGTTAGGAGGGCTAAATGCCATTGTTACGATGCTCAAGTGCCATAGTTATGCATCGCAAACGTCCGAATTGAGTGCAAGGCTCTGCGCCCTGCGACTCTTACGGAGGTAGATTGCAGCGGTAAAACGGTTGTTGCGCGTCTTGCAAATACCAATATTTGGTTATTGTCGAAACCGAAGTTATTAGCTAACTTTGCATTCAGTAATAATAAATAGGTAGAAAATGAAGACTCAAAAGATGTATGAAGCCGACGACAAGATGATTTCCATCATCAAGGACAACTACAACGTGCTGCAGTCGCTCGGATGTTTCGGCATCAATTTTGGCTTTGGCGACAAAACGGTGAGGGAGATTTGCCAGGACAACGGCGTGGACACGTACACCTTTCTGACAGTTGTCAACTTCACAATCAACGGTTTTTCGGATTTTGACGACGACGCACAGCTGTCTGTGCCCACACTTATGCATTATCTGGAGGCAAGCCACGTGTACTACCTCGACTTTCAACTGCCCATGATACGCCGTCAGCTGGAAGAAACGGTCAACGAGTCGGAGGGATTGGGCGGACTTATACTTAAATTCTACGACGAATACTCGCGTGACATAAAGAAACACATGATGTATGAAGAGAAGTCTCTGTTTCCGTATGTGGAGTCTCTGCTGGAAGGAAAGGCCGTAGGCGACTATGACATCGAGACTTTCTCCAAACACCACTACCAGACAGACAAGAAACTGACCGAACTGAAGAACGTAATAATAAAGTATATCCCCGGAGACAGGCGCAGCAACAACAAACTGACCTCTACTCTTTATGGTATATACAACCATGAGGAATGGCTAAGGCTTCACACTCAGGTGGAAGACAAGATATTCGTTCCGGCAATCCGCCGACTGGAGCAACGCTCAAGACAGGATGCCGTGGCGAAGAACATAACTACAATGGTGTTCAAGAACGGACAAGACAGCGGAGACGCTCTTTCCGAAAGAGAAAAGGACGTTGTTGTGGCTCTCGTGCAGGGTATGTCAAACAAGGAAATAGCCAATCATCTGTTCATATCCATCAATACGGTCATCACACACCGCCGCAACATCGCCCGTAAATTGCAGATACACAGTTCAGCAGGACTTACTATTTACGCAATAGTGAATGGTTTGGTTGACATTTCCACTGTAAAGCTTTAGGAAAAACTTGCTTTTCCGTCTAATTAAAACAATAAAATCCGATGCTCCGTATCGGGTTTTATTGTATCTTTGCAATCGTTTTCCGGCAAATGGAAACCGGAAAGAAATTACCTAAACCGAAAGACAAAGTTTACTAAAACGGAAAACTTTTGCCGAAAGAAAATCGGAAAAGTTTCCCAAAACGGAAAAGATACGATGGAGATAAAGAGCTTTTCAATTACGAAAAGAGACGGTACGGCAGACCGTTTCTCGCTTGACAAAATCATGAATGCCATAATCAAGGCATTCGAGTCGGTTAACGAGCCGGTAGATCTCGGCTGCTTGTCAAAGATACTCAGTCATCTTGACATACACGAAGGTATAAAAGTGGAGGACATCCAGAACCAAGTGGAAGAGGCTCTGATGAAGGAGAACTACTATAAGGTGGCGAAGTCATTCATGCTTTACCGTCAGAGACACACGGAAGACCGCGAAACAATGGAAAAGTTGCGCTTTCTCTCTGAATATTGCCAGGCGGCCAATGCTGCAACCGGTTCGAAATATGATGCCAACGCCAATGTGGAGCACAAGAACATTGCCACTCTCATAGGCGAGTTGCCCAAGTCGAACTTCATACGCCTCAACCGTCGTCTGCTTACCGACCGCATAAAGAAGATGTATGGCAAGGATTTGGCCGACAAGTACATTGACATGCTCAATCGCCACTTTATCTATAAGAACGACGAGACGAGCCTTGCCAACTACTGCGCCTCCATCACGATGTATCCGTGGCTCATAGGCGGCACCGTGTCGATTGGCGGAAACTCTACCGCACCAACCAACCTCAAGTCGTTCTGCGGCGGATTTGTGAATATGGTGTTCATGGTGTCAAGCATGTTGAGCGGTGCCTGCGCAACGCCGGAATTCCTTATGTACCTTAATTACTTCATCGGACTGGAGTACGGCAAGGAGTACTACAAGGAAGCCGATAAAGTGGTTGACCTGTCGCTTAAGAAACGCACTATAGACAAAATGATTACAGACTGCTTTGAGCAGATTGTCTATTCCATTAACCAGCCGACGGGAGCACGCAACTATCAGGCTGTGTTCTGGAACATTTCCTATTATGACAAACCATATTTCGAGAGTCTCTTCGGAAACTTCTACTTCCCGGACGGCAGTCAGCCCGACTGGGAGAGCCTTTCATGGTTGCAGAAGCGCTTTATGAAGTGGTTTAACAAGGAGCGCACGAAGACCGTGCTGACATTCCCGGTTGAGACCATGGCACTTTTGAGCAAGGACGGCGACGTCATAGACAAGGAGTGGGGAGATTTTGCGGCTGAGATGTACTCGGAAGGTCACTCTTTCTTTACTTACATGAGCGACAATGCCGACTCTTTGTCAAGCTGCTGTCGTCTGCGCAACGAGATACAGGACAACGGTTTCAGCTACACTTTGGGCGCAGGTGGCGTGTCTACGGGTTCAAAGAGCGTGTTGACGGTAAACCTGAATAGGTGCGTACAATACGCAGTTAACAACAAACTGGACTACAAGGAGTTTCTCACAGACATCATAGACCTGTGCCACAAGGTGCAGTTGGCGTACAACGAGAATTTGAAGGATTTGCTGCACAATGGTATGCTTCCTTTGTTTGATGCCGGTTACATCAACATTGCCCGCCAGTATCTGACCATTGGTGTCAACGGATTGGTTGAGGCCGCGGAGTTTATGGGACTTAAGATTAATGACAATCCTGACTATCTGAAGTTCGTGCAAGAGGTGTTGGGACTCGTGGAAAAGAAGAATAAAGAGTACAGAACCAAAGATGTGCTGTTCAACTGCGAGATGATTCCTGCCGAGAACGTTGGTGTAAAGCATGCCAAGTGGGATAGGGAGGACGGCTATTTCGTGCCCCGCGACTGCTACAACAGCTATTTCTATGCCGTAGAGGATGACTCTCTGAACATCATAGACAAGTTCAAGCTGCACGGAGCACCGTATATCCAGCACCTTACCGGTGGCTCTGCCTTGCACATGAACCTTGAGGAACATCTTTCCAAGGCACAATACCGCCAGTTACTGCGCGTTGCGGCAAAGGAGGGATGCAACTATTTCACATTCAACATACCCAACACGATATGCAACGATTGTGGCTACATTGACAAGCGTTACCTTAAGGAGTGTCCACACTGCCATTCAAAGAATGTGGACTACATGACGCGCATCATTGGTTACTTGAAACGTGTGAGCAACTTCTCCGAGGCACGCCAAAAGGAGGCTGGACGCAGGTTCTATTACGCAGAGCACTAATTGTTTGTATGCAGAAGTACGTAAACACGTCAGTCGTTTTTCAGGAAATACCGGATGAGGTCACGTTGGCAATCAACCTTTCCAACTGTCCTTGTCGGTGTCCTGGTTGCCACAGCCAGTATCTTTGGAGTGACATTGGCACTCCTTTGACCCCTCTGGCCCTCGACAAACTTGTCAATGACTATGGGGAGGACATTACGTGTGTGTGCTTTATGGGCGGTGATTCCGACCCTAAATACATAGAAACGCTTGCGCATTATATGCACAAAGTTCATCCGGAATTAAAAATTGCATGGTATAGTGGCAGAAGCCGTATCGCTTCCGCCATCGACAAGGCGGTGTTTGATTATATAAAAGTCGGCCCGTATATCAAGCACCTTGGCTGTTTGAAGGAACGAACAACCAACCAGCGACTGTACAAACGTGCTTCGGGCGACAGTTTCACGGACATAACCTCGCGCTTTTGGAAAAGTTAGCGACCGAAAGAACATGCACATCTCAAATATAGGCTTCATCTGTTCAGTGTACAGGTGAAGCCTATTCTTTTATATTGCTGTCCAGTAAAACTCAAAAGAGCATAAATATCCTGCCTGAAGCCCTGTAAAACTGAACTTCGTCTTGAACTCCACGATCTGAACTCTGTATTCCATGAATCCGGCCGGAGTGATATTTGCAGTAAGGCGAACCAAGACAACAATAAAATCAAAGTCATGTCGTTTATTTACATGGTGATGCTACCGTCAAGAAATACATGAACCGGATGAAATTTCAACCTGTGCAAAAATGTACAATTTCAATTGGAAGGCAATAGAAGGATAGTATATGAAATGCCGTTCTACATCTTGCTATGGTGATTTCAGTTGGCTGTCGGGTAAATAACAGGAGTGGCTTTTCCGGCTGAGTAGAGTATAGAAAACGCAGACTGCAATGCCGAAGTCAACTCGCATGAAGAGGGATGCTGGGTTCAAGCATATCGACCGTCCTTTGGGCAATTCCGGACATTCGGCAGTCACGGTTT
>CAVAQY010000046.1:0-21113 GCA_963590865.1 Bacteroidaceae bacterium
CCTCTGACAGCACTTCAGACGACAGCACCTCAACCGGAGGCGGAACTTCTTCCGGAGGCAGCACCTCGGGCGGAACTTCATCCGGCGGCGACACTTCGGGCGGAACTTCTTCCGGCGACGACGGTGTAGTACTGTAAAAAAAATATTGCTGTCCGCTAAAATTTTTAGCGGACAGCAATAATTGGGAAAAGTAAACTGCGGCTATTCCATGGTGAGCGTTATCACGTCGCCGGCCTTGGTGTCGATGTCATACAGATGCTCGCCGGGCATTGCGAGGCAAGCGTTCTCGGTGACGGGAGTGTAGCCATGTGCCGATGTCTTGGTTACAGGCATGGTCCATGTGGCGAACAGCGGGTTGGGGTTTTCGCCTTTGGCCTTGGCTAATGAGCCTTTGTCTGACTTCAAGGCGGTGGCTGTGCGCAGGCGCAGGTTGCCTCCGAGCGTGCTCCTTATGGTCACTTTCTCTATGCGTCCGCTGCTCCACTTCAGGTCTTCCACCACAAAGCCGCCCACGGTGCGCATGCCTTTCACCTCGCCTTCGCTCCACTCTATTGGCAGAGCCGGCAGCAGGTGTACAGCCCCGTCGTGGCTTTGCACCATCATTTCGCCTATGCCGGCGGTGCATCCGAAGTTGCCGTCGATCTGGAATGGCGGGTGAGCGTCAAACATGTTTGGGTATGTGCCGCCACCTTGTCCACGTTCTATTGAGTCGGGCACGAGCGTGAGCTGGTCTTTTATCAGCTTGTAGGCGTGTTCCCCGTTGAGCAGACGCGCCCATAGGCACACTTTCCATCCCATTGACCATCCTGTTGACTGGTCGCCGCGCTGTATCATTGACGTGCGCACGGCCTTGAAAGCCTCTGGTGTGCGGTAGGGCGACACCTCTGTGCCGGGATAGAGTGCCCATAGATGCGACACATGTCGATGGTGGTCGTTGGGGTTGTCCCAGTCGTCGGCCCATTCCTGTAGCTGTCCTGTGCGGCCTATACGCAATGGTATAAGCTGGGAGCGCATAGCCATGAGTGTATCGGCAAAGCTACGGTCAACGCCGAGTATCTCTGCTGCGGCCGCGGTTGTGGTGAGCAGGTTGGCCACAAGCTCGTTGTCCATGGTTATTCCTGCATACAGGTTTGACTTCACCTTCAGCTTTGGTCCGTTCTCCGGCGAGTTTGAAGGGCACACCACGAGGTAGCCGCTGCGTGGGTCTTTTACCATGAAGTCAACGAAAAACTCGGCCGCGCCTTTCATGTACTTGTACACAGAAGCGAGATATTGCTTGTCGCCGTTGTAGAGATAGCGGTTCCAAAGGTGCTGGCACAGCCATGCGTTTGACGTTGGCCACACTCCGCAGTAGGCTCTGTCAACTGCTCCAGTCATGCGCCACAGGTCGGTGTTGTGGTGGGTCACCCATCCGCGGCAACCATACATCTTCCTTGCTGTTTCCGCTCCGGCCTGGCTCAGTTCGCCAATCATCTTCACAAGTGGCTCGTGCAGCTCGCTTAGGTTGCACGGTTCGGCCGGCCAATAGTTCATCTCGGTGTTGATGTTTATGGTGTAGCGGCAACGCCACGACGGGTTCAACTTGGCGTTCCACTTGCCCTGCAGGTTGGCCGGCTGGCATCCGGGCTGTGACGAGCAGATGAGCAGGTAGCGTCCGAACTGGAAGTAGAGTGCCACAAGCTGCTTGTCGTCGCTGCCGGCGAAGTCGCGTATGCGCTCTTCTGTGGTCTTCTTGGCATATTTGTTCTTGCCGAGGTTAAGGCTCATGCGGTCGAACTGCTCCTTGAACTTGGCCACGTGCGCCTGTTTGGCCTCGGCGTATGGCCTTGAACAGTTCTTCATGTATGCCTTTATGCGCTGCTTGGGATTGGCAGATATGTCGCGGTAGTTGACGAAGTTGGTGGCTATGGCCACGTATATAGTCACTTCGTCGGCGTCGCGCACAGCCAGTGTGTTGCCGTTGCGTGTGGCGCGTCCGCCCTTGTTCATGACCTTTGCGTTTACGAGGTAGCGCACTTTGCCAGGCACGTCGTCTGCTGCATTGTCTGTCGTGCCTGTCATGGTAAGGGTCTGTCCGTCTATGGCGTATGTCGGCGAGCCTCCTTCCGGATACGACAACGAAGCGTCGAAGTTAAGGCTCTTGCCCTTTGACGCAGTATAGCGAATTATGAGCAGCTGGTCGGTGAACGATGTGAACGCCTCTTCCTTGAACTTCACGTCGTCCACGGTATAAGTCACCACCGACAGGGCACTGTCAATCTTCAGTTCGCGGCGCAAGTCTTTGTAGCCCTCGTGGTCGGTGAACCTCACGTTCAGGCTTCCCGCCGTCTGGTAGGCCGCGCCGAACCCCTTGCTTTTAGGTGCGAGCATCTTCGTTTCGGCCAGTTTTTGAGCCTCGTCGTTGCGTCCCTCGAATATCATCTGCCTTATCGTCTGGAGATATTCTGGCGTTTCGGGATTGTAGTTGTTGTAGGGCGAGCCTTTGGATATGGTCTCCTCGTTCAACTGGAACTCCTCGCCGATAGGGTTTCCGTACACCATCGACGCTATGCGCCCGTTGCCCAGAGGCAGTGCATCGTTAAAGTTGTGTGCTGGGGTGTTGTACCACAGGGTCATGTCGCCTTGCGCCTTTGCCGGCAAAGCCATCATGGCCGCCATGCAGACAGATAAAAATAGTTTCATGTTTTTAGTGATGTTAAGTAGTTATTCAGAATTATTTGTTGGTAGAAATTTTTAGTATCCACCTTATTAGTAGAATAGATTGCGCAAAGATACCGATTTTTTTGTTTGTAATGTCTTTTGTGAGTGGTTTTCGTAATAGTCATTATTTACCGTTGCACAAATCGTGCCAAGTCGTTTTTTTTAAGCATTACTTATCTTGTATTATTCCTGTGTTTGCATTACCTTTGCAAGGCAATTACAGTAGGTTTATAGATTACAGACTCTATGGAACAGAAACTTTTGATATACAATACGCTCACTCGAAGCAAGGAGTTGTTTAAGCCGCTCAACGCACCTAACGTGGGCATGTACGTGTGCGGCCCCACCGTTTATGGCGACCCGCACCTCGGACATGCGCGTCCTGCAATAACGTTCGACATACTTTTCCGCTACCTTACCCATATTGGCTATAAAGTGCGCTATGTGCGCAACATCACCGATGTGGGCCACTTGGAGCACGATGCCGATGAGGGCGACGACAAGATAGAGAAGAAGGCAAGGCTGGAGCAGCTGGAACCGATGGAGATAGCCCAGCACTATACCAACCGCTACCATGATGCAATGGCCGCACTCAACGTGCTTCCGCCAAGCATAGAGCCGCACGCCACGGGACATATTATAGAGCAGGAGCAGTTGGTGCAGCAGATACTGGAAAACGGCTACGCATACGTGAGCAACGGTTCGGTGTATTTCGACATAGAGAAATATAACAAGGACCATCACTACGGCACGCTTTCGGGACGCAATCTGGATGACGTGATAAACAACAGCCGCGAACTTGACGGTGTTGGAGAGAAGCGAAACCAGGTGGACTTTGCCCTTTGGAAGAAGGCCCAGCCAGAACATATAATGCGATGGCCAAGTCCCTGGAGCGACGGATTTCCCGGCTGGCATTGCGAATGTACGGCCATGGGGCGCAAGTATCTGGGCAATCACTTCGACATACACGGCGGCGGCATGGACTTGGTGTTCCCTCACCATGAGTGCGAGATAGCACAGGCAGTGGCAAGTCAGGGCGACGAAATGGTCCACTACTGGATGCACAACAACATGATAACCATCAACGGACAGAAGATGGGCAAGTCCCTGGGCAACTTCATCACACTGGAGCAGTTCTTCAACGGCAGTCACGACAGTCTCGAAAAGGCTTACTCGCCAATGACGATACGCTTCTTCATCCTGTCAGCCCATTATCGTGGCACGGTCGACTTCTCCAATGAAGCCCTGCAGGCGAGCGAGAAGGGTTTGGAACGTCTTATGAACGGCATAAGCGATCTGGAGCGCATAACGCCGGCCGACAAGTGCGACGAGCAGACGGAGAAACTAGTCAAACAACTGCGCCAGAAGTGCTACGACGCCATGAACGACGACCTCGCCACGCCGCAGGTGATAAGCTATCTGTTTGAGGCTTGTGGCACAATCAACAAGATATTGGACCACAAGGCCACAATATGCGCTGATTGTCTGGCCGAGCTGAAGACCGTGATGCACCTCTTTGCCATAGACCTGCTTGGACTAAAGGCAGAGAGCGGCAGTTCGAGTGGTGCACGCGAAGAAGCCTTTGCCAAGGTGGTTGACATGGTTCTCGACCTGCGTGCCAAGGCCAAGGCGGCCAAGGACTGGGCAACGAGCGACCAGATACGCGACGCTCTCGCAGAGGCTGGCTTCGAGGTGAAGGACACCAAGGACGGCGTGGCGTGGCGACTCAACAAGTGATGAGTGGCCACACGTGTGGCCGCATAGTCGGCAAATGAAACTAAACAAATACTGAAATATGGGTCAAGGCCAAGTTCAAATCCAAAAGCAGGAGCAGACTCTGAAGCAAACGCAGAGCATAACGCAGCAGCAACTGTTGCAGGCAAGGCTCGTGGAGCTGCCCATAGCCCAGCTGCAGGACAGGATAAAGACCGAAATGGACGACAATCCTGCGCTGGAAGCCGACCAGCCAAGCGACGGTTTTGACAGTCAGGACGGCGGCTTTGACAGTGGAGAAGACTCTGCCGATGAGGATTTTGACACCCGTAACGAGCGTGAGGAACGCCAATCGGCACTTGACGATGCGCTGCGAAGCATAGGCCGGGACGACGAGGATTTGCCTGTATATCATGGCGGAAGCAACACGCAGGAGGAGCGCGAGGAGATTGTCTATGGCAACACCACGTCGTTCTACGATGAGTTGCAGGCACAGATGGGTGAGATTGACCTTACCAATCGCCAACGCGAGATTATGGAATACCTCATTGGTTCGCTTGACGACGACGGTTTGTTGCGCAAAAGTAGCGACAGCATAGCCGACGAACTGGCCATATACCATAACATGGATACTACAACAGCCGAGGTGGACGCGGTGTTGCGGAAGCTGCAACAGTTTGATCCGGCTGGCATCGGGGCACGCTCGTTGCAGGAATGTTTGCTTTTGCAGATAGACAGACGCTACGATTCGCGGCTGAAGACACTAATGCACCGGGTGGTGAAAAGCCACTTCGAAGAGTTCACTCGCAAGCATTGGGACAAGATACAAGCCGCCCTTGAACTCAATGACCTGCAGACAGAGACTCTGGCAAAGGAGTTGAGGCGGCTTAATCCCAAGCCCGGGGCAGCCATGGGCGAGACTGTCGGGCGCAGTCTGCAACACATAACGCCCGACTTCATCATAGACACACAGGACGACGGCACCGTTACGTTCGCCCTAAACAACGGCGATGTGCCGGAGCTGCACGTGTCGCAGTCGTTTGTAGATACTATGAACGAGTATCAGACCAACAAACAGCACATGAGCCGGCAGATGAAGGAGGCTCTTCTATACACTAAGAAGAAGGTAGATGCGGCGCAGGGCTTCATAGAGGCCATAAAGACGCGCCAGCAAACGCTGACCGTCACCATGAAAGCCATAATAAACTGGCAGCACAAGTTCTTCGAGGACGGTGACGAAGCATCGCTCCGACCGATGATACTCAAGGACATTGCCGAGAAGACAGGGCTTGACCTGAGCACCATATCGAGGGTTAGCAACAGCAAATACGCCCAGACGCGGTGGGGAACATTCCCGTTGCGCCACTTCTTCAGCGACAGCTACGTGACCGAAAGCGGCGAGGAACTCTCCACAAGACGCATAAAGGCCGCTCTTAAGGACATCGTGGATGCCGAGGACAAGAACCATCCTCTGAGCGACGATGCACTTAAGGACGAGCTGAAACGCAAGGGTTTCCCCATAGCGCGGCGCACCGTGGCCAAGTATCGCGAGCAGTTGGACATACCAGTAGCCAGACTTAGGAAATGAGATACAAGCACCTTATACTTGCGGCAAGGCTTATCAGTATGGTTTTCACGCCGTTCTATTTGCCTATAGTAGGGCTGATAGCACTCTTCGCTTTCAGCTATCTCAGTCTGTTGCCCCTGTCCTACAAGCTCACGGTCATAGGCATTGTTTATCTCTTCACCATACTTTTCCCCACAATACTCATTCACCTCTACCGCCGGTATCAGGGCTGGACACTCATAGAGTTGGGGCATAAGGAGAAGCGAATGGTGCCCTACGTCATATCGATATTGTGCTACATGTCCTGCACCTACATCATGGAGCAGCTGCATATACCACACTTCATGGGCAGCATAATAATAGCTGCGCTGATCATACAGACGGTCTGCGCCCTGATAAACGCATGGTGGAAGATAAGTACCCATGCGGCTGCTATCGGCGGAGTGACGGGTGCGCTGTTTGCTTTCAGCGAGATATTCTGGTTCAACCCCACGGGCTGGCTCTGCATAGTGCTGATACTGTCCGGTCTGTTGGGCACAAGCCGCATGATACTGCGCCAACACACGCTGTCGCAAGTAATAGGCGGCTATGGCGTAGGCGTGGTTTGCGCCGGTGTGGGCATATTGTTCATGTGAGCCGTAAGCAATACTGCCCTACCCCGTCACGTTTCGGATTATAAAACAACTGTAGACACTGCGCCTGTGGCCGTTTGACACCACCGGTAATGTGCCTTCAACAATAAAATACTGTATATGACACCATTGGTAAGCATTATCATGGGCAGCACAAGCGACCTGCCCGTAATGGAAAAGGCCTGCAAGTTTCTCGACGAGATGCAGGTTCCGTTTGAAGTAAACGCCCTTTCGGCACACCGTACCCCCGATGCCGTAGAATCATTTGCACGGGGCGCAAAGGTCAGAGGCATCAAAGTGATAATAGCAGGAGCCGGTATGGCCGCCGCTCTTCCAGGAGTTATTGCCGCTTCGACCACACTTCCCGTGATAGGAGTGCCCATAAAAGGCATGCTCGACGGGCTTGACGCTATGCTGAGCATCATACAGATGCCTCCCGGAATACCCGTTGCCACAGTGGGAGTAAACGGCGCGCAGAACGCAGCCATACTTGCTGTGGAGATGATGTCGCTGGCCGACGAGGCTCTGGCAGCGCGTCTGGCTGAATACAAGGACGGACTGAAGGCCAAAATAGAGAAGGCCAACAAGGATTTGGCTGAGGTTAAGTACCAGTACAAGACCAACTAAGCCATCGTTTATGGTTGACTTATTCAATTACCGTAGACGCGAATCGTCGACGGTAAACGTTGGTGCGACACCGCTCGGAGGCACAAATCCGGTGCGCATCCAGTCGATGACCACCACCAAAACCGACGACACCGAAGGCTCTGTGGCGCAAACCAAGCGCATAGTGGATGCCGGCGGCGAGTATGTTAGACTTACTACGCAGGGCGTGAAGGAGGCCGAAAACCTCCGTAACATCAATGCCGCACTGCGCAGCGACGGCTATATGGTGCCTTTAGTGGCCGATGTACACTTCAATCCCAATGTGGCTGATGTTGCTGCGCACTACGCTGAGAAGGTGAGAATAAACCCCGGCAACTACGTAGATCCTGCCCGCACGTTCAAGCACCTTGAATATACCGATGAGGAATATGCCGCTGAACTGCGTAAGATAGACGAGCGGTTTGTGCCGTTCCTGCGCATTTGTCGCGAGAACCATACGGCTATACGCATCGGAGTGAACCACGGATCGCTTTCAGACCGTATCATGTCGCGCTACGGAGACACTCCTGAAGGCATTGTGGAGAGCTGTATGGAGTTTCTGCGCATTTGCAAACGCGAGCAATTCAGCGACGTTGTCATCTCTATAAAGGCCAGCAACACGGTGGTAATGGTGCGCTCGGTGCGTCTGCTTGTAGCCACTATGGACAAGGAGGATATGCACTATCCGCTTCACCTTGGCGTTACCGAGGCCGGAGAGGGCGAGGACGGGCGCATAAAGAGTGCCGTTGGCATTGGCGCACTGCTTGCCGACGGCATCGGTGACACTATCCGTGTGTCGCTGAGCGAACCTCCTGAGGCCGAAATACCCGTAGCACGCCATTTGGTTGACTACATTTCGCGCCGTGAAGGCCATCTGTTGATACCCGGAAGCGCATGTCCCACGTTCGACTATCTGCACCCCGAACGTCGCAAGACCCATGCTGTGGCCGACATAGGCGGTACGGCTGTACCCATAGTCATAAGCAGTCGCACTCACGGCTATGCTTCTTCCGATGCCGACTACATATACATAGGTGACGGAAAGGAATACTTCAGCGGTCTGGAGGCGCAACGCGGAGGCGGAAATGATGTCGACGGCAAACCGCTAATCGTTGATTTCACGGCCTACAACAGGCTTAAGACCGAGCATCCCGATGCCCTACTCTACCCTATCTTCCCTCATTCGGCTATGCCGTTCATGGCGTCCATCAGCGCAAAGATTAAGTTTCTTGTGCTCCAGTTTGGCGTTTCCACAGAAGAGTATGCCGCTTGCATGAAGCAAAATCCCGAAGCTGTGGCCGTGATAGTGAGCAACCACAAGAACCGCTTGGGCGAACAGCGAGCCATAGTCCATGAGATGATGTCCAAAGGCATTGACAATCCGGTTGTCTTCTGCCAGATGTACAGTCATTCACAAGAGGAGAAAGGCGACTTTCAGCTTGAGTCGGCAGCCGATATGGGTGCGTTGATGTTCGACGGACTGTGCGATGGCGTATGGCTGATGAACGACGGCACGCTCTGCGAGGCCGACATAGAGTCCACGGCCTTTGGCATTCTCCAGGCAGCAAGGCTGCGTATGTCCAAGACGGAGTACATTAGCTGTCCCGGCTGCGGCCGTACACTGTACGATTTGCGTTCAACCATAGCACGCATAAAGGCCGCTACAAGCCACATGACGGGGCTTAAGATAGGCATAATGGGCTGCATAGTGAACGGACCCGGCGAGATGGCCGATGCCGACTATGGCTATGTGGGTGCCGGACGCGGCAAGATTTCACTCTACAGGCGCAAGGAATGTGTGGCTAAGAACATCTCCGAGGACGACGCAGTGGAGCGTTTGCTCGACCTGATCAACAGCGACATGTCTGCCAAAAAGTAGTCTTCCTGTCTGTCAGACTTGTGCAAAGGTCTGCCAACAGTTACCTTTGAGATTATAAAAAGGGTAGCCTTTGACATTATAAAAGAAGCAGAAATCCCTGCCAACCGTTGGTGGTTTGGCAGGGATTTCCGTGTATTTGCGTGTTATGGATTAGTGTACATACTCGCTGAAGTCGGTGAGTCGCATATCGCCCTTGCGTGATAGAGTGTCGTGGAAGGCAAAGGCTGCCGGCAGACAGTGGTGTGTGTGGCCTCCGGAACCGAGCTTCAGGTAGTCGCGCAGCAGCGGCCTGTAGTCGGGATGTGCGCAGTTGTCGATTATGCACTGTGCACGCTGCATAGGACTCTTGCCCCTCAGGTCGGCAATACCCTGCTCGGTGACAATCACGTTCACGTCGTGTTCCGTGTGGTCATGGTGGCTTACCATAGGCACAATGGAGCTTATCAGGCCGTCTTTGGCTACTGACGGGCAGGTGAATATGCTGATGTAGGCGTTGCGCTCGAAGTCGCCTGAACCGCCTATACCGTTCATCATCTTCGTGCCGCAGATGTGTGTGGAGTTGGCGTTGCCGTAGATGTCACATTCCAGTGCGGTGTTGATAGCAATAACTCCAAGGCGGCGTATCAGCTCCGGTGAGTTTGACACCTCGCTTGGGCGCAGTGTCAAGTGCTTGCTGAAGTAGTCTATGTTGTCGTACACCTTCTTCAGACTGTCGTTGGTCACGGTGAGTGAGCAAGCCGATGCGTCCTTCACCCTACCCTCAAGCATCATGTCTACCACGGCATCCTGCAATACCTCGGTGAATATGTTGAAGTCTGGCACGTCCTTGTCCATGCTAAGAGCTGCAAGTATGGCATTGGCGGTTGTTCCCACGCCGCTTTGCAGAGGCAGGAACGACTGCGGAATGATGCCGCGTTTCATGTCGCTTATGAGGAACGATGCCACGTTGTGGCCTATCTGTGTGGTTATGGGGTCAGTGCCCTTGAAAGAGCGAGCCTCGTCGGGTATGTTGCACTCCACCACACCCACTATCTTCTTTGCGTCAATCTCTACGTAAGGCTTGCCTATGCGGTCGCTCACGCCCACGATGGGTATGGGTTGGCGCAATGGAGGGTCTTGCAGTTCATACACATCATGCAGCAGCTTGGCACCGGTGCTGTGGAAAACGTTGTGCTCCAGTATGACATGCTTGGCCAAGCGCGCAGCCGTGGGACTTATACCGCCGGCTGATGTGAGATAAGCGTGGCACACGCCCTCGCCCTCGTCAATGTCGCACACCTCAAGTATGGCCCAGTCCACTTCGCCCATGAACCCATAGCGCAACTCTTGCGCCATCTGGCTGAGGTGAATGTCGTTGTAGGCTATCTCGCCCATGTTGACATGCTTGCGGAAATCGGGGTTGGTGGTGTATGGAGCGCGGTATTTTATGGCGTTGGCGTTGGCCATGTCGCCGTCGGTGCTCTGTCCTGTAGACGCTCCGGTGAATATTCCCACCTTGAACTCCCTACCCTCTTCGTGCTCCTTGGTGGCTATCTTGGCCAGTTCTTTGGTCACTGCCTTGGCCGTACCCGAGGGAGTAAATCCGCTCAAGGCTATGTTTTCTCCGTTCTTAATCAGCGCTGCGGCCTCCGCAGCAGTCATCCTCTTGTATGCCATAACGGTGTGTCTTTATGTAAGTTTAAAGTGTGTAAATACGTAAAAGTAGGTGACAAATTTACTGAAAATCACCGTTATGGCAAAGAAAAACCGTGTTTTTCGCAGTCGCCCCTTCGCAGGCTACCCATAACAAACCGCCCGTTTACGGTGCAAAAGCGGTCTGGTTCTGCACCGTAAACGGGCGGGTTACGGGAATCCAATGCCCGGCTGCTTCCGGCAAAGCGCCAAAGTATTCATTCCAAAACCCACTCCGCGCTGTCCTCAAGGCCGCCCTTACCTACTACTCTCACCGTGTTTTTGCCCTTGGAGAGCCTTGCGCTCCACTCTATCTTGTGGATACTGTCGGACGGGAGCGTCGATATTTCTGCGCCGTTGAGATAGAGAGTGGCCTGAGGCAGTGTCGTATATACCTTTATCCGGGTGTCGGCGTGCTTGCGCGAGGTGAAGTTCTTGGAGCAAAGGTGCAGTACGGCGGGTCTGTCCGACCTTGCTTCGGGCATCGTGTTCCAGTTTGCCTGATAGAAGTAGTAGGCATCCTTGAGCGTCTGGCGGTCGTATGTCACCAAACCCTTGTCGT
This sequence comes from Bacteroidaceae bacterium, assembly GCA_963590865.1. Taxonomy (GTDB): domain Bacteria; phylum Bacteroidota; class Bacteroidia; order Bacteroidales; family Bacteroidaceae; genus Prevotella. The sequence continues at coordinate 11,370 of CAVAQY010000046.1, forward strand.
TCTGGCCGGGAGTGTCGCCCTCGTTCTTTATGGACGACATCATGTCGGAGAACTGCCACACCGTTTTCAACCACAACCACGGCATTTGGCGAAACGCTTTCCAGTAGTTCTCGTGGCAGATGGCCTGGTATTCCTCCGGATGGTAACTGCTTTCAAACTTGTCCTGCCTGTACATGGCCGGCTCGCCGTGCTGCCACGGACTGCCACCGCGCCCGTATTCCGACACACCCACCGGCTGCCCGTCGGCATCAGCCTTGGCTTTGGTGAAAAAGTCAATGGCACTGCGCTCCGCACCCTTCCATGAGAAGTACTTGTTCCACGCTATAAGGTCGCTCACTCCCAGATACTCGCGCTCATCCACACAGGTTGCGAAGCACGTCAGGCGTGTTGAGTCGATGGAGTGTGCCACATCGTTAAGCTCACGCAGCAGCGGGCGCGGGTCATCATACTGTTTGAACCTCTTGCCGTCGTCTATTAGCAGTTCGTTGAACAGCCCCCAGAACATCACGGAGGGGTGGTTCATCTTCTGATAAACCATTTCGCGCATGGCAAGCCGGGCGTTGTCGCTCACGTCACTGACATATCCGGTGAAGAAGTAGCCGCCCGGACCGCAGAAAGGTATCTCGCTCCACAGTATAACCCCCGCAGTGTCGCACAGGTTGTATATGGTTTCGCCGTGCGGATAGTGGGCGAGACGCATTGCGGTTGCTCCCACCGCACTTATAAGCTGCATGTCGCGCCTGTATTCCTTGGCGGTCAGCGCAGAGCCAACGCCCTTGAAGTCGTCGTGGCGGTTGAATCCGTGCAGGTCGTATGGCCGTCCGTTGAGCGTGAAGCCCCTGTCGGGGTCAACCGAAAAGCTGCGCAGCCCGAGCGGCTGGCGCACTTTGTCTATGGGAACCCCGTCCTTCAGCAGCTCGACATCAATGGAATAGAGGTAAGGGTCGCGGAGTCCGTCCCACAGGTGCGGCTTTTTTATGTCGAGTTGCACCGTCATGGTACTGTGCTGTGCGCCGGATGCATCCTGCAACCCGGTTTCCGACGTTTGCGCGGCCACCGTTTTCCCCTTGCCGTCGGCCACTGTAGCCTTGATTTGGTAGCGTGCGGCTTTGTCGCGCAGCCCAAGTACGGCTGTTATGCCAACCGTTGCGCCGGCCTTGGTCACGCTTTTTTGGCGTATCTGAACGCCTGACGAGCCGTAGAAGTCGGGGGCTATGCAGTCTGTGGGGGTCACTATCAGGTGCACGGGGCGGTGTATGCCGCCCTGAACGTTGAAGTCGCCGCTTATGGGGAGCACGTCTGTGCGGTATGCGTTGCCCGCCCACACCTCCAGAAGGTTGTCCCCGGCATTGACAAGGCCGGTTATTTCCACGCAAAAGGCCGTATATCCGCCCTTGTGGGTGGCGGCAGAGCGGTGGTTAATGAACACGTTGGCCACGGAATTGACCCCTTCGAAGAGCAGAAACAGGCGGTGCTTTCCGTCCAGCATGGCCTTGCTGACGGCGAGGTTGCGCTCATACACCATTGTCTCGCGGTTGTATGACGTTCCGCTTGTGTACTTGCTGTTCCAAGTGTGCGGCAGTGTCACCGTATCAGGCACGACTGTGCGTTGCGGAGCGGCCATCGGCCTCACTGTCCAGCCGTCGTTTATCGGTATGTCCAGCCTCGTGGCGGCGGCTGTGGAGCTTGCCACGGCCAATATGGCCGTCAGCAGCAGTGTCAGCATACTTTTCATGTTCTTTCCCATATCGTTTTGCTGGTGTGTATGTGCTGTTTTCATTTTGCGAAGGTTATCTCGAACTTGCCCACATCGTGCATTTTCATGTTCTTGTTGTCCGACTTTACGTTTCTTATGACGAGGTTTTCCACTTGGCTTTCGGGCAGTCCGCACACGCTGAGGAGCGACTTGCAGCTGCCGACTGCCAGTCCGTCGATGAAGATGTTGCTGAAGTGCGGTGTCAGCTCGTTCACTTTTCTTGGCGGAAGCCTGTCGGCAAGCTCGCCAACCCACTTCCTTGAGCCGAGCATGCCTATGTCTATGGCCGAGCTTCCTGCCGCTTCCACCTTGATGTTGCTTATGAAAATGCTGTCGCAACCGCCTCCTCGCGGACGGCGGGTCTTGATGTATATGGCGTGGGCGGGGCTTTCCATGGTGATGTTGTCAACATACACGTTGCGTATCATGCCCGCCGTCTCGCTGCCGATGGCCACTCCGCCGCTGCCGCGCTTCACGCGGCAGTTCCTTATCACCACGTTTTCCGTGGGCCGTGCCAGCCTTGCGGCCTCCAGTCCGCGCCCTGACTTGAACGCAAAGCAGTCGTCGCCGCAGTCAAGTGTGGTGTTTTCTATGAGCACGTCGGTGCTTGAGTCGAGGTCAATGCCGTCGGTGCGGCCGTGCCCGTGGCTGTTTACGGTCACGCCGCGTATGGTTATGCCCTTGCAATATACGGGTGCGATGTTCCAGAATACCGACCTGTTGAGCGTAATGCCCTCGATGAGTATGTCCTGACAGCCGATGGGGCCGATGAACGTGGGCATATACACGATGCCGTCGGTGCCGTCGAACACGTTGCTCCGTGCCATCCGCTCCTCGCTCTCGGCGGTTACGCCACGGTCACGCTTGCGGTAAATCTCGCAGAGGGTGTCGGGGGCGAGCACAACCCCCTTGCCCGTGACGGCTATATTCTCCTGTCCGCAAGCGTATATCATGGCTCCGAGCGACATTATGTCGGCGCCTTCGCTGCGCGTCTTCACCACCGGAAGGTAGTCTTTTACGCTCCCGGAGAACTCAAGCGCAGCCCCCTCGCTTATGTGCAGGTTGATGTTGCTCTTCAGCTCGATGCGTCCCGTGAGCCAGTGCCCCTCCGGCACTATGACAGTGCCGCCCCCCTTGGCGTGAAGGCGGTCGATGGCTTTCTGTATGGCGGCGGTTGACAGCCGGTGCTGCCTTGCTCCTGTCTCGGCTATGCTTAGTTGGCGGTCGGGAAACTGCGGTGTTTGCATACTGGCTATGCGCTTCACGAAATGCGGGACACCTGTCCCCGCTGCCGAAACAGGCATGGCTACCGCAATGAACAGTATGGCTGCCATGACGAGCGGAGTGGTTGTCTTTTTCGTTTTTGTCATTTTTGTTTGTTCTATTGGTGGTTTTTATATTCCCTGCGGGGTGGTTTCGGGAAGCCTCTGTGGCAGAGGGGGTCAGAAACCGGGGCATTTATGCCTCGCAAACGGGCTGTTTGCGAGGCGTAACCAGGGCGTTTGAGGAGGCTTACTGCCCCGTTTTGCGTGTGCCAAGCGGCACGTTTGCAGAATCCGATCATTTGCTTGTCGGGATTTTTCCCGGCTTTTTATCTTGTTGTTTTCTTCCCGTCCTTTATGTAAACCTGCCTGTTGGTAGACTTGGCGCATGCGTTTACGGCTCTTCCGCCGAGGGTATAGGTGCGCCCTTCCGCCTGTTTCCCGCCTGTGACAGGGCTACTGACGGCTGTAGGGTCGGCAACGGTCAGGTGGAAGCGCACCGACACGCGCTCCGCTCCGCCCATTGAGCTGATGGTGGAGGTGTAGTTTCCCGGTTCTGAGGGGGCGGTGCCGCTGACCGTGTAGGCCAGTCCCGTATCGTCGGAGTCGTCCTTTGCGAGCTTCAGTGTGCTTGGCAGTTTAGTGGCCATGAGCTTGGTCATCGTGCCGCCGCGCATACGCAGCTTCAAAGGCCTTATCGCTTCGCCCGGAGCGCACGTCTGCGCGAGCAGAGTGGTGTCTGCGTATATCTTGGGGCACACGGAGTCGGGCAGATAGTAGCTGATGTGCGGCGGCTGGTTGTAGGCTGTCTGCTGCCAAGTGACGGCCATGCGGTACTGGCGGTCGTCCATAAGCGTCGGAGCACGGTAGGCTGTGGGCGTGGTGGAGGTGAATATGTTTATCTCGCCCACGGTTTCGCTGTTGTAATACACCAGTTCCTCGCGCCAGTCGCCGAGTATGTCGGCCTGGAGCAGCGGATGCTGCTTCGAACCGTTCATCTGCTTGGAGTGGTTGTACTGGCTGAAGTTGATGAGCGTGCGGTTGCCGGTGGGAGTGTTCTTCTCCAGTTTCGTGCCGTCAACGGTTTCCTCATACGGGTCGCCGTCCCAGAATATGCGGAACTCGTAGCTGGGGCGCACATCCGACGACTTCACCTCCCCGTCGCTGCCATACACGTTGTAGTCGGCGGCACTCCAGAACTCTGCGCCACGGCTTTCGGGGTAAATGTCGGCAGCCATGCCGCGCCCGTTGTCGCCTGAGCCTGGCAGATGGTGTATCAGTTCGCCTGTAGCGGCATCGTGCAGGTCCCAACCGTAGTGCGGAGCGCTCTCGTGTACCATATATACTTCGAGTCCGGGGCGGTCTGGCAGGAAGTCACCCACGTGGAGAGCGTCGCCATGTCCAAGCTCTGTGCTGTACAACTCCGTGCCGTCGTGGTCGAGAGTGGCCGCCCCGTAGATTATTTCGTCGCATCCGTCGCCGTCAACGTCGGCTACGCTCAGCGAATGTGCGCCTTGCCCGTACAGTCCGGTGGGCGTTTTGTGGGTGCTGGCGTACTTCCAGTGTATCGAAAGCCGCCCGCCGTCCCAGTCGTAGGCGGTGAGATAGGCGCGTGTGTAGTAGCCCCGGCACATCACGGCACTTGGCCTTTCGCCGTCAAGATAGGCCACTGTGGCCAGAAAGCGGTCGCAACGGTTGCCGTAGTTGTCGCCCCAGATGGCGTCGAGCTGCTCTTTGGTAGGCTCGGTTGTGGTCAGTCCGCGCACAGGGTAGTAGTCTGTGGTGCACAGAGCCTTGCCCGTCGGGCCGTCAAACACCGTCAGATATTCGGGGCCCGACAGTATGCGCCCCACACTGCTGCGGTAGTCGCGGCTGTTGTCGGTGTCGCGTATGGTCTCGCTGTCACCTGCCTCGCTAACATAGCGTCCTGTGCCGTCCAAAGAGCCGGGTGCGGTCTTGCAGATCATCTCCGCCTTGCCGTCACCGTCAAAGTCGTACACAAGGAACTGCGTGTAGTGGGAGCCGGCGCGTATGTTCATGCCGAGGTCTATGCGCCACAGCTTCGTGCCGTCGAGCTTGTAGCAGTCCAGAAGCACGGGTGCCGTGTGTCCGTCGTGGGCATTGTCCTTGTAGTTGTCGGGATTCCACTTGAGAATTATCTCATACTGACCGTCACCGTCCACATCACCGGTACTACAGTCGTTCGGATGGTAGAGAACCGTTGAGTCTCCCATGACAACCGGTTGCGGGCGGTCAATGGGAAAGCTCTTGTAGATGTCTGACCACGGCGTCACTTCCGGTGTCTCGTCGATTGTCGTGCCGTTGGCGCGTTTTGCCACCACTTTATACCGGCACGAGGCATCTCCCAAATCGTCGGTGTAGTTGGTCGAGGTCTCCACTGTGGCAATCCGTGTGCCGTCCCTATACACGTCGAAGCGCGTGTCTTCGGGGTCAATGCCCTTGAGCCGCCAGCTCATATACACGCCTCCCGCCACCTTGACGGCCACCAACTGCCGCCCCATGTCCTGTGGCCAGTGGGCCGAAGTCCGGGTTGTTTCTGTGCTTTGCCGCATTGGCGTTGCGGCTTGTGCCGTTGCCGGCATTGCCAGAGCCGCAGCTGCCATAGTCAGAGCAGCCGTTGGTATTGCCATAACCGCAGATGTGGCCATTGTCATGCCCATATACCGGGTCGAAAAGAGAGTTTTTCCGTTCATGTCTTTTTCGTTTTCAGTTATTGTCTGCCGCAAAAGTACTTGCACATTTGTGCCTTTACACGGTGACATTTATCTGTTTTATTGTACTATTGTGTACTTTTCAGACAAGAAACATTATCTTTGCGCATATGAATCTGCTATATAAGACAATCATGCACATCTGTGGAAGGACTATAGGCTGCCTGTTGGCCGCCATGGCGTGGCTGTCTGCCGGAGCAAGTGCCGCCGACAATTTCGTGGCCAGCCGCCTGACGGTGGAACAGGGGTTGCCCAGCAACAACGTGAACGACATTTTGCAGGACGACGACGGCTATGTGTGGATGGCAACCGACAATGGACTGTGCCGGTATGACGGTGGCACGTTCATCAACTTCAGTGCCGCGAGAGACACGTCGGGCGTTGGCTTCACCGACAACCGTCTCGTAAGCCTGTCAATCGACCGCCGGCGGCAGAAACTCTTTGTCCGGTCTTTCTCCGGAGCCTGCTCGTGCTTCAGTCTTGCCAAGGGACGCTTCATAAGCTGTACCCCCGCCGACGCAAAGCTGGCACAGCCGCGCACACCGCACTGGAAAGCGAGCCAAAAACGGAGCAGTTATATATGTGTGGTTGACCCCCGTGGCCGCCAAATCACGCATGCCATACCGCAGGACGGCAATCCGGCGGCATCACGCCGCAAGCTGCGCGCCGCAGAGACGCGTGACGGACGCTCTCTCTATATCTCTTTGGGCGAAAAAGTCTATCGGATAGACAGCGGCGGCGACAGTCTGTGCGAGCTGAAGGGCATCTCGCCGCTACTTCCGCCCATGAGTACCATATCCGGAATAATGGTTGACCACTCGGGATCCGTCTGGATATGCTCGCGCTTTTGCGGAGTGACGAAGATAAGCCGCCAGGCCATATCGGCCGAACACCTGCTTCCAAATCCGGGCGTGGCCGACCTGGAGTCGAACGACGTGCGCCTTGTTGTGCCAGACTCCCGTGGCGGCGTTCTCATAAGCACCAAGGACTGCCAGCTGATGACCTATACGCCATCGGCAAACGGCTTCTCCGGCAGGACAAGTCTTGCGGCCAACGCCTATGCCTACATGAAAGACAGTCGCGGAAGAGTGTGGATAGGCACCAAGGGCAACGGCTTTTACGTGGATGGGCGGCACTATTCGCACAAAGAACACAACATCCCCATCGACAATTCCGACATTTACGACTTCGCAGAGGACGGGAAAGGACGCGTGTGGATAGCCTCTTACGGCGGCGGACTGCTCCTTGCCGAGACGAAAGCCGACGGTACGCTGCACTTCACACCCTTTCTTCACGGCACGTTCAGGCAGGGACGTGTGCGCAAGGTGGCCGTCGACCGCAACCAAAGGCTGTGGGCTTGCACCAACAACGGACTCTACATAATAGACACGCGCCTTTCGTCCGTCAGCGAGAGCCGGTTCCTGTCTTACAACACGGCCAACAGCAACCTGCCGGGACTCGACATAATGTCGGTAATGTTCGACAAACGGGGCAAAGTGTGGGTTGCCACGTATGGCGGAGGCATTGCCCACAGTCCTGTGCCTACCGACTACACACGCATAAGGTTCACTCTGCCGTCGAAAGCGGACGGTCTTCCGGGCAACATACGCTCCATTGTGGAGGACAAGCACGGCTATATATGGCTCGGAACGGACAATGGCCTTGCGCGACTGTCACCTTCGACCATGCATGTGAGCGACTACAAGCTGAGCGACAATATGCTTGCCAACAATTTCTCGGACAATGCCGCTGCAGAACTGCCCGACGGCGACTTGCTTTTCGGCACGTCCTACGGGCTGTGGCGCATAGCTGTCCCGACAGGCGAGGGAGACAAGGGCAGCGTAATGCCCACTGTCACCAGCCTAAGCGTGAACGGAGAGCAGCTGTATGGCGGCGAAGGATGGCAAAAAGCCATGCATGGCAAGGCTCCGCTGCCGTTCAGCCATGAGCAGAACGCCATAGTGTTCCACTTCTCCAACTTCAATTACTCCGACAACCCGCGCTACCGCTTCTACCTTGCGCCGCTTGAGCGGACATGGCGTGACGCTACCACCGGCGTGTCTGCCGCCTACGACCACCTCAAGCCGGGCGCCTACACTTTCCATGTGCAGGCTTGCGACAACACAGGCCACTGGAGCGGCACACGGACTGTGCGCATCTGCATAAGCGAGCCGTGGTATAACACGTGGTGGATGTGGACTGTCTATGCTGTGGCCGCGCTTTGCGTGGTGCTTGTCATTGTCCGGATGTTGCTGGGCAACCTCCGGCTGCGCAACAGCATGAGGGTTGAGAAGCGCATGATGGAGTTCCGCATCGACTTTTTCACCCACATAGCCCATGAATTCCGCACTCCCATAGCCATAATACGCAGTGCCATCGACGCAATGGGGCGTGCCGGCGACAAAGGGCAACGCGAACAGCTTGGCCATAGTATGAGAGCCGCGCGCAGAGGGGCAAGCCGTTTGTCAAGACTCGTTGACAACCTGTTGCTGTTCCGCAAGATAAATGAGGGACACGCCCGTTTGAGCGTGTCGCGTGGTGATGTTATAGCCCATTTGCGCCGCATCTACACCGACTTCTTCCCCTATGCCGACAGCCGGGGCGTCAAGTTGCAGATGCTGTTTCCCGAACAAAAGGAGACAGACATGCTCTTTGATCACGAGAAGGTGGAGATTATCTTCTCCAACTTGCTGAGCAATGCCATCAAGTATGCGCCGGAGAGATCGTCGGTGGTCATACGCGTCAAGGCCAACGACGGTTTGCTCACCGTAAGTGTGGCTGACGAGGGCGCAGGCATAGCCCCGGAGCGGCTGCCGAGCCTGTTCAAGCCGTTCATGCAGGGGCTTGCCTCATCGGGAGGCATGGGCATAGGCTTGTATCTCGCCCATGCGCTTGCCGAAAGCCACCACGGAACGCTTGCGTACTCGCCCAACGAGGAGGCGGGACACGGCGCTGTGTTCACCTTCACCCTGCCGCTTGCCGACGGGGCATACGCTCCTGACGAGGTGGTACAGGCCGTGAAGCGGGACGAAGACACCGGCACTGAGCCGGCTGACGAGGCCAGTGCCGCATTGCTGCCCGACGTTTGCGCCGACCCAATCAACGGTCAAGTGACCGTATATCTTGTGGAGGACGACGCAGACATGATGTCACAGTTGCGCACGGAGCTGTCTGTCTATTTCAATGTGGTCGCTTTCAGCAACGGCAAAGATGCCTTGGCGGCCATCGGAAGCGGCGGCGACAAACCCAGGATAGTGATTAGCGACGTGATGATGCCGCAGACGGACGGCTTTGAGCTTGCACAGGCGATAAAGAAGAACGAACCTACCGCCCGTATAGGCGTGATATTGCTCTCGGCACTCGGCACGGAAGAAAACCGTATGCGTGCCGTTGCGTCCGGGGCTGACGACTTTTTCGTCAAGCCATGCCCGATGCAGATGCTCATAACGCGCTGTTTCCGCCTGCTGCAAAACCAGCTTTCGTTTGCCGAAGCGCAGCCTGTCGCATCCGACGGGGGCGCATCGTTGGTTGAAAACGTTGTTGACAAGAGATTCAAGGAAAAGGTTGAGGCTATAATAGCCGCCCATTTGTCTGACGCCTACTTTACCGTTGACCAGCTGGCCGACCAGCTTGGGTGGGGCCGTTCGGTGGTTTACAGGCGTGTGAAGCAGCTCTTCGGCACCACACCCAACGACTACATACGCAAAATGCGCATGGAGCGTGCCGCCGAGCTGATAGTTGAAGGCGGGCACACGGTGGCTGAGATTTCGCTGATGGTGGGTTTCAACGACCCGGCCTACTTCAACCGTTGCTTCAAGAAGCAATTTGGCACTACTCCGGCCAAGTATGGGCGTTGAAAATGGTGCAAGTACGACTCTATACATTATTATAGAGTAGGGAGCAACCATATTGTATATAAGTGGGAAACCATATAAAATGGGGTCAGCGGATATCCTCGGTTGGTGACACCAGGTAATCAGGAATAAAGTGTAGC
>CAVAQY010000047.1:0-20905 GCA_963590865.1 Bacteroidaceae bacterium
GAGATGGCCAAGAAACACAACAAGACACCTTTCAATGCAATTCAAGCCTTGTTTTGGGGTTGATGCATTGTCATGCACCTACCGCTGAACAGTTGCTGTTATACTGTTATCTGTTATAATTCCTCAAAAAGGCATTAATGCAATATTATCTAATCTTCTAAAAGACAATGACTTGCAATATTTTTTAGCGAGACCGCTTCAGAGAAGCCGAAGCCCGGCAAAGTCACAGAATTCGTGAAAATAGCCCTTTCAAAGGCGTCAAAATCATGCAAAAAGTGCTTATTTTGATGGCGACATCCGCATATTCCGCTAATTTCACCGATACAAAATTTATGCACTCCGACAACAAATTGTATGAAATGTGCGGGCAAATGGGGCATTTGATAGGTCCATCGGGTATCAGAAAGGCCCAGTTGGGTCATCTTGTGGAGGCATTTATGCGCCCTTTCAGGCAGCACGGCGAGATAGAGTTCAAAAAACTCCATGAGAAAGTGCTGAAATCGCACGTTATCGCACTCCATCGCACACTATCGCACGACCGCCCTCACAGGATGTAGTAACTTTGCATTGTGAGGAAGAAAAAAGCGGTCTTTGACATAATCCCGAACACATCCCGAGAGGCTCGTGTGCACCGAGCCTCCGCAATTCTTGCAAGCAAAGAAATTAGGCTGATACGGAGCATCAATAACCGTTTGAGATTACCACGGCAACGGTTTTCATCCGCACATATTCGAAGCTGACGTAGACGAAACCGCCGTAGGGATTGGACGTGCCGTAGGAGTCTTTCATGATGAAATACTTGCCACCCCGGCCGTCATGGGCTAAGCCTACAATGGACATGCAATGGTCGTCGGTGGTTTCAAACCGTTCAAACGCACGCTGACGGGCGGCCTGTGACAGGTCGCAGCCCCGGGGCAAACGGGCGATGCCTTGAGCGGACGAATAGCCCGGCTCGCTGACATCGCCCTCCCAGCACACGCCGTTGCACTGTATAACTGCACGCTCCATGCGTTCCATTAGGGTGTCAATGGGCACATTGAGACATTGGTCGTGGTCAATATTGTCCGGTATTTCAAGAGCAAAACTGCTGCCGAAAGGATGGTGGGTGAAGCTGGTGAGAGCCTCATATTCGCCTGGTGCGCAAACGCTCCGAGCAAACTCCTGCGGCGAATACTCTGCCCCGAGCATGTAAACGCGGCGAGGCTCGTGGCCGAAAGCGGCGTTGAGCATAGAGCCTACCATGGCGTTGCTTGCTTCAAGCCCGCGCCTGGAGTTGGCCGAAGCCTTCACCCCGATGGCAATCTTGCGGGCAAGCACGGCTGTGTTTACCTCGCTGCCGTAGCGATAGGCATCGTAGGGCATTGTGCCATAGGTCTCTATCAACCGCAGGGCGCGCATGGCCGTGCCGCGGGGCAGCAGCGATGAAGTTCTGCGGGTCAGGTATGCCTGTTGCGCACCTTCCTCAAACATCTTGCGCATGGTGTAGTAAGGCGACAGGTTTACGGAGTCGCCCCGTCCGATGTGCTCCGTCTCGATGGCGGCAAGCATGGCGTAGATCCAGCACGCAGGACTGCGCCCCTGGTCTTTCACGGGCGTAGACGGGTTGAGCACCTCAATGGTGAAGTGTTCAACCGGCTGTTCTTCGCTTTGCCTACGGCTGCACGCCACGAGCAAAACGGCGGCTATGAGTAAGGGAAAGACTCGCATCGGAACGTATGTTGCAGTAGAGCGGGCAGGTGGCTTACGCTCCCTCTTTGGCCTTGAAAGCCAGCGCATACATCCGCATCTGCTTCACCATGGCCAGCAGTCCGTTGCTGCGCGTAGGGCTGAGGTGTTCCTTCAAGCCTATCCGTTCTATGAAATAAAGGTCGGCACCGAGTATCTCGTCGGGCGTATGTCCGCTCAAGACACGTATCAGCAGGGCTATTATGCCCTTGACAATCAGAGCGTCGCTCTCTGCTGAGAACGTTATCAGACCGTCGTTGTAGTCGGCTTGCAGCCACACGCGGCTCTGGCAACCGTCTATAAGGTTGCTTTCGGTCTTGTATTTCTCGTCAAGCGGTTTCTCGTCGTTGCCAAGGTCAATGAGCAACTGATACTTGTCCATCCAGTCGGTGAAGTCGGAAAACTCCTCTATCACCTCGTCTTGCGCTTCGTTAATGGTCATACGTGGGTATTCAAAATTATTCGTATATATTTATGGGTCAGCAGGTGTCTATTGTACTTTGACATGTCTCTGCACTTTCTTTTTGCCTATGTGCCTGGCTTTCATCGGTCGTGTAGCCCGCTACACTCCCTCTTCAATCCGAACACACAGTCAAAAAATAAAGCGCATATCCATATCAAATAATTTTGAACACCCACTTATTTCGTGGATTAATCTTTGATGTCAGTCTTTTCAAGCCGGAACAGCTTGTCGCTCGGACGCACCTTTTCCGGTACGGGAATGGACACGTGGCTACCCTTGGGTGCGGTGTTTACAGGTTGCAGCTCGTAGCGTATCTCGGTGGCATCGAGGTATATAACGCCTGTAGTTGGACCTGTGATTAGCAGTTTGTCGCCAACCTGGAACTCCGAAGCGTCCACCGTGAACTCCGCCACCCCGAGCTTGGAAAAGTATTTCACACCCTTGCCTATATAGACCTTGCGCTCCGTGGCGCACGAGCCGTAGTGGCGGTTCCATTCTCCAAGGGTCTGCCCCTGATAGTAGCCGTCCCAGAAGCCGCGGTTGAACACCTTCGCAAGGCGGGAGTCCCACTGGTCTTTCTTTTCCTCGTCGTTGAAAGTGCCGTCAATCACGCTTTGGATGGCCTCCTTGTAGCATTTCACCACCGTATAGACATACTCCGGTCCGCGGGCGCGCCCCTCAATCTTGAACACACGCACGCCGCTCGCCATCAGGCGGTCTATGAAGCGTATGGTTTTCAAGTCTTTGGGACTCATCACATACTTGTTGTCTATCTCGAGCTGATTGCCTGTCTCGTTGTCGGTGACGGTATACGACCTGCGGCAAATCTGTACGCACTCGCCACGGTTGGCCGAACGCCCGGCATTGGCCAGACTAAGATAGCACTTGCCGCTGACAGCCATGCACAGAGCACCGTGGCAGAACATCTCTATGCGCACCTGACGGCCTGACGGGCCGCAGATGTTCTGCTCAACAATCTGTCTGTGGATGTCGGCCACCTGGTCCATGTTCAGTTCGCGGGCGAGCACCGCCACGTCGGCAAACTGGGCGTAGAAGCGCAGGGCCTCGATGTTGGAAATGTTCAGTTGGGTAGACAGGTGAACCTCCTGTCCGATGCTGCGGCAATAGGCCATCACCGCTACGTCGCTGGCTATCACGGCACTAATGCCGGCCTGTTTGGCGGCATTCACAATCTCGTGCATCTGGTCGATGTCCTCGCCGTAGATGATGGTGTTCACCGTGAGGTAGGTCTTTATGCCGTGCTTTTCGCACTCTGCGGCAATCTCCCGCAGGTCGCCTGTGGTGAACGTGCTGGCGGAATGTGCCCTCATGTTGAGCTTTTCTATGCCGAAATACACCGAGTCGGCTCCTGCCTGTATGGCTGCGGCAAGGCTTTCGCGCGAGCCTACGGGTGCCATAATCTCAAAATCTTCAATCGCTGGTTTCACCATTGTCGTCTTTTTAGCCGCTGCAAAGGTAAGCCAATTAGGTATAATGCCAAAACAAATCAGTCGTTTTCCGTCCGTACAGCTGTTGCGCAGAGGCAAAATAAAGTTGGCTTGTCTTGTTCTTTCTTTCCGTTTGCATTACCTTTGCATAAGGTAAGGCATCAAACATGAGAGTACTGATAGTAAACACCTACGAGAAGACTGGCGGTGCCGCTGTGGCTGCCGGCCGACTGATGGCGGCGCTGATAAACAACGGGGTGAAAGCGAAGATGCTTGTGAGCCGGAAGGAAACCGAGTGTATCACCGTGCTCGAGCGCAAGCGCAACCCGTGGTGGGAGCGCTTTGCCATATTCGCCCATCTGCACTTCTCGAGGGAACATCTCTTTGAGATAGACATTGCCAGTAGCGGAGTTGACATAACTGCTATGCGCGAATTCAAAGAGGCCGACGTGATACATCTGCACTGGATAAACCAGGGCATGTTGTCGGTTGGCAACATCAAGAAGATACTTGACAGCGGCAAGCCTGTGGTATGGACCATGCACGACGTGTGGCCGGCCACGGCAATATGCCACTACACACGTGGCTGCGAACGGTTTAAGTCGAGCTGCTGCCATTGCCCGTTGCTTCCGGGCGGCGGTTCAGACAACGACCTGGCCGGCAAGGTGTGGAAACGGAAGCGCCGTGCTCTCACCAACCGGCTCGTTCACTTTGTGGCGTGCAGCAACTGGCTTGCCGGTGAGGCCAAGAAGAGTGCGCTGCTCGAGGGTCAAAACATCACATCCATACCCAATCCGATTGACTCTCATGTGTTTTGCCCCAAGGACAAAGCCGCCGCACGCCGCTCTCTGCAGCTGCCGGAAGACAAGCGCATAGTGCTTTTCGTGTCGCAGAAGGTTACTGACAAGCGCAAGGGCATGGACTACTTCGTGGAGGCGGTGAGGCTGCTTGTTGAAAAGTATCCGGAGATGAAAGACAACACAGGCATTGCCATCCTCGGTGGCCACTCGGAGGAAGTGACGGAGCAGTTGGCTCTGCCCGTATATCCGCTAGGATACATCAGCGACGAGCACATGATAGTGGATGCATATAACGCCGCCGACATCTTCGTGTCGCCTTCGCTTGAGGACAATCTTCCCAACACCATCATGGAAGCCATGGCCTGCGGAGTGCCGTGCGTGGGCTTCAAGGTGGGAGGCATTCCGGAAATGATTGACAACGGGCGCAACGGCTATGTGGCGGCTATGCGCGATGCAGCCGATCTGGCCAAGGGCATGAGATGGATGCTATGCGAGGCCGACCGCAAGGCTCTTTCCAATGCGGCTCTGCACAAGGTGTCGCAATGCTATTCGCAGCACAGCGTGGCTCTTAAATATATAGAGGTGTACAATCAGGCCATCGCCTACAGACGCTACAAGATATGATAAAGTTCTCCGTAGTAACCATTACGTATAACGCCGAGGCGGTTTTGCAACGCACAGTCAATAGCGTTGCGGCGCAGGACTATGCCGACGTGGAGCATATAATCGTGGACGGAGCTTCCACAGACGGCACTCTCAGCATAGCCAACAGGTGTGTAGAACAGTCGCACGAAAGCGGCAATGGCCATGAAGTGAGCCTTGTTTCTGAACCTGACCGTGGCATTTACGATGCCATGAACAAGGGATTGGCATTGGCCACAGGCGACTACGTGGTGTTTATGAATGCCGGCGACACGTTTCACTCGCCCGATACGCTCTCGTCAACAGCCCACGCGGCCATGACCGGCAACGACGGAGAACTGCCCGCTGTGCTCTATGGCGACACGGATATCGTGGACGGCAACGGGAAGTTTTTGGCCCACCGCCGCCTTTCGCCGCCCGACAGACTTACATGGCGGTCGTTCATGCACGGTATGCTGGTGTGCCACCAGTCGTTTTATGCCCGCACGGACATTGCAAAGCGCACGCCATTCGACCTGCAATACCGCTATTCGGCCGACGTGGACTGGTGCATACGCATAATGAAAGAGGCAAACCGTATGAGGTTGCCGCTGCTGCGCGTGTCTGCCGTGTTGGCCGACTATATGCAGGAGGGGCAGACCACGCTCCACCACAGCGAGTCACTCCGTGAACGTTTCCGCGTGATGTCCTCCCACTACGGCCTCTTTATTACCGCACTAATGCACCTTTGGTTCGTAGTGCGAGCCTTGGTCAAACGGTAGAAAAGCGATAATTTTCAGTTAAAAAACAATAAAATACTGTGAGTACAATAAGGCTTATTGAGTTTAATAAGCTGGAAAAGCGTACCTTTGCAGCCAATTTGTACAGTTAACATAAAGTCTAACTTTATTAAAGGTAATTATTAAACAATTATGTCAGAATTAACAAACAACGTCAAGCCATTGGACGACTTCAATTGGGAAGAGTTCGAGAATGGCACGCAGGTTAATGTCAGCAAAGAAGAACTTGACAAGGCCTACGATGAAACCCTTAACAAAATCTGTGAGCATCAGGTGGTTGAGGGTACGGTAATCTCTGCCGACAAGAAAGAGGTTGTGGTGAACATCGGCTACAAGAGCGATGGCATCATTCCCGCAAGCGAGTTCCGCTACAATCCCGACCTTAAGGTGGGCGACAAGGTGGAAGTTTATGTGGAGAACCAGGAAGACCGCAAAGGTCAGCTCATCCTTTCTCACAAGAAGGCTCGCCTAAGCAAGAGCTGGAGTCAGGTTAACGAAGCTCTCGACAATCAGGAGATTATTCAGGGCTACATCAAGTGCCGCACTAAGGGTGGTATGATTGTTGACATCTTCGGCATCGAAGCATTCCTGCCCGGTAGCCAGATTGACGTTCATCCTATACGCGACTACGACCAGTTCGTAGGCAAGACCATGGAGTTCAAGGTGGTTAAGATTAACCAGGAGTTCCGCAACGTGGTCGTTTCTCACAAGGCTCTCATCGAGGCCGAGTTGGAAGCACAGAAGAAAGAAATCATCAGCAAGCTCGAAAAAGGCCAGATACTCGAGGGTACTGTCAAGAATATCACCTCTTACGGTGTGTTTGTTGACCTCGGTGGTGTTGACGGACTCGTGCACATCACAGACCTGTCTTGGGGACGCGTTGACGATCCACACAAGGTTGTTGAGCTTGACCAGAAAATCAACGTCGTTATCCTTGACTTCGACGACGAGAAGAAGCGCATAGCTCTCGGTATCAAGCAGCTCACTCCGCACCCATGGGATGCTCTTGACCCGAACCTCAAGGTGGGCGACCATGTGAAGGGTAAGGTCGTTGTCATAGCTGACTACGGCGCATTCGTTGAAATCCAGCCCGGCGTTGAGGGACTGATACACGTTTCTGAGATGTCTTGGAGCCAGCACCTGCGTTCTGCACAGGAGTTCCTGAAGGTTGGCGACGAGGTGGAATCTGTAGTTCTGACCCTCGACCGCAACGAGCGCAAGATGAGCCTTGGTATCAAGCAGCTTAAGGAAGATCCATGGGAAACCATCGAGGTTAAGTATCCTGTAGAAAGCAAACACACCGCAAAGGTTCGCAACTTCACTAACTTCGGCGTATTCGTTGAGTTGGAAGAAGGTGTTGACGGCCTTATACACATCAGCGACCTTTCGTGGACAAAGAAGGTTAAGCATCCTTCAGAGTTCACTCAGGTTGGCGCAAACATCGATGTTGTTGTGCTTGACATTGACAAGGAGAACCGTCGCTTGAGCCTCGGCCACAAGCAGCTGGAGGAGAATCCTTGGAACGCATTCGAGGAGAAGTACACTGTTGGCAGCATCCACGATGGCAAGATTATCGAGTTGCTAGACAAGGGTGCTGTGATTTCTCTGGAGAAGGACGTTGAAGGCTTCGCCACACCCAAGCATCTTGTTAAGCAGGACGGCACTCAGGCTGCCCTTGACGAGACTCTGCCCTTCAAGGTTATTGAGTTCAACAAGGACAGCAAGCGCATTATCCTTTCACACAGCCGCACTTTCGAGGACGCACAGCGTGATGAGAAGAAGGCTGCCAAGAAGGTTCGCACTAAGAAAGAGGAGACTGTCAAGATTGAAAACCAGCCCGCTGCTACTACACTTGGCGACATTGATGTGCTTGCACAGCTGAAGGCCAAGATGGAAAACGGCGAGAAGTAATCGCAACCATTACAGGTTAGATACTGGAAATTAAGCGAAAACAAACTTTCGATTATAGCTACGGGCGCATCATCGTTGGATGGTGCGCCCGTTTCTTTAGTACGTTCGGCTTTGCCGAAGTAGGACTCTTCACGGTATAAGTTCCGCCGTTTTGTCGTGGAATATAGCCGTTGTTGGCTAAGCTACAACGCTGACGTTCTGTATAAGTTTCTTCCATTAGCCATGGAATACAACTGTCGTAGTGATAAACTACAACAATGGCTGTTAAGCTACAACAATGGTTGACAGTACAGTCCTTCCATTGGTCATGAAACACAACAGCCAGCCAACTTATAGAACTGTTGGCTGGCTGTATGATTTCCATCGTTAGCCAGATAATGCGGTTAAGGGCGGTTCGCTCCGCATCAATGCTTTACCACTTTCTTTCCATCTTTTACGTATATTCCCTTTGGCAGCGTGTTCCAGTCGTTACCCTTGTTGATGCCTTCCAAAGAGTAGAACGAGGTGTTGATGGTGTTTGTGGAGTGGATGTCGCTTATGTTTGAGGAAGCACCGCCACGGAACTTGAAACTAACGATGCCCGCTTCCGTGTCTTCACTTATTTCAGTCAGCGGTTTTCCCATGCCACCTCCGGTGTATGTCCAAGCCGAAGCGGGTTTTGAGTCGTCGGTGAGCGATGTCGTTTCCGACGTACCGGGGTAGGGGTCACCGGCAGCTTCGGCCTTGTACATGGCGGTGTCAAACACTTTTCCGTTGTATTTCTCCACGAAGTCAGCATTGACGGTGCGTTCCGTCTCGTTTGAACTTTCGCTTATTGTTCTCCCTCTGAAATATTCGGGCACGAAGATGCCGTCGGCGGCAATCAGCGTCATGCGCGGATGCCCCGGAGTGGAGTTTACCTTGCAGCCGCCAAGCGAGAACATGTCGTCGGAATAGTCTACGTGGCTCACGAGCATACCGTGGCCGAGAATGGATTTGTTCCAGCCTGTTTGCTGCACGTTTTCCACTATATAGTATTCGTGTCCCGTTGCATCGTTGTCATTGAGTATGCGGTAGGCCTTGCCGCCAGCTGACAACGGAGCCAGAGTCACGTCGACCGGAGCGTCAAGGGTGTCAATCTCTATCCACCCGAAGCGTTCCCGTTCCCATGCCGTATATTCGGTGGGGCGATAGCCGTTGTAAGTATATTCCCCGGCATCCATCAAGTCCCAGTAGTCCATGTTCTGGTTTACGCACCTTTCGGCTGAACTTCCTGCCTGTGGGTACATGTCGGGCAGTCCCATGCAGTGCGAAAACTCGTGGCAGAACAGTCCGATGCCGTTTATCAGCCATCCGTTTGTCTGGTCGGCCGGTGTGCCGTTAAGTTCGTTGTTCACACCGTATCTGAGAAGCTTCTTGCCTCCTACCGATGGTTGTGATGCGAGTGTGCCAGACTTGGGGTGTATGCAGTCGGTGGAGTTGCCCACGATGCTTTGCGAATATCCGGCGTATATAATATAAATAAGGTCTACATATCCGTCACCGTTGGCATCGTATTGTGCGAAAACACTGTCTTTGTCCAGAGCCTTGCAGGCATCCGCGAACAGTTGGTCCATGTTTTCCTGCGATGAAGAGCCTGCACCGTAGTACTTCAGAGGCTGGTTTAGCTTGACCGGACCGTACACGTCAAACTTGGGAACAAACATTCCACCGCTCATATCCTTGAAGTATCGTGCCACACTTCCGTAGTTGCGCCCTGTTGAGGGGTCTACGTTGCGGTCGAAAAGTTCCTCGGCATTGAGATATTTGTTGAATGTTTCCGCCGGATTTTCCACTTTGAAAGTGCTGTCGCTGAACTCAACGAGCAGTACCGGAACGGCCGGTGAACCAATGTGGGGCAGTAGTGAGGCGTTGTAGGGCAGCGGTTCGCGCAGTACTCTGTTGGCTGTTGCGTTGCTGCTCATGGCTTTCAGGAAAGCCGCTTTGTCTTGCTTCTTTATCGCAATGGTCTCCTCCTGAGTTCTCTTGCCGGGCGAATGGGCGAGTAGGGTAGTGGGCTTTAGTGTTCCGTTGGCAGCGGTTTCGGCTATGAAGAAGTCCGTGCCCTCCTGATAGAGTAGCACCCCATCCTCTGAAACGAAGTAGCTGAAGTCCTCATCGCCAAAGGCTTCCACGAGCAGGGTGGTGCCGTCTCTCTGTGTTACGGGGGTCAGTCCGGGTTTCATTTTCACCGCTCCGGCTGTAATGCCAGCCAAGAAAAGTATCGCAAATATAAGTTGTCTCATACTCTTTTGTGTGTCGTTTATATGTTGTTGTCCAGTGTGTTGTCGTAATTCCTTCAAGTATAGCTGCGCAGCGGACGTCGTTATTGCAGGTCTTTGTGTATGCTGAAATAGTACTGTCCGCGATGTTTGGTGAGCGGTCCGTAGTTGATAGCGTGGTGCGGACAGCGGTGATAGCACGCCAGACAGGCGGTGCATTCTCCGTTGTGTGCCCATTCGGGCGTGCCGTTTTGTCCGTATCTGATGTTTCCTGTGGGACAAATCTTGGCGCAGACACCGCATTGTGGGCATCTCTTTGGGTCAACCCTAAACGGCTTGTCGGTGATTAACACCCGGTTGAACACTGCCCCTATCACGTGCGACAATACCCAAGGCAGGGGACCGTACTTTATTGCTTCTATGTCTTTGCGGCGTTCGCACACACACGGTACAATCAGCTGCATAGCCCTCCGTGCTGTTTCCAGTTTGTGTCGCTCACGCTCCGGCTTGTCAGTGTACATGAACGGAAGTGCCACATAGCTTTCCGGCATTACCAAGGAGAAGCGGCTGTCTGTCTTCAATCCCTTTTTCGCCAGACATTTGTCCAGCATGCTCATTGCCAGTCCGACGCTGTCGCCGCAGGTACACAGGGCGTAGCAGTAGTGGTTTTGCGGGTTTTCTATATTCAGTCGGGCAATAAACCGCCGCACCACCTTTGGCGGTTGCCATCCGTGTACTGGGAAACAGAACCCGATTCGTTCGCCAGGTTCCAGCGAATAGTGGTTTTCAGCATTGCCGTTGGCCATGCTGACGAGCCTTTCTCCTGTTGCTTCGGCCAATGTTTTGGCAGCCCATAGGGTGTTGCCAGTGCCTGAAAAGAAGAAAATCATATACTTTTAGGTTGTTAATAGTCGGTGTAAATTTATAGCTTTTTCCTTATCCGTGCAAATAAGTGAGCATATAAGTGACTACAAACGGAGATTTTGGTGCGGCAAGGCAGCCTTTCCGCTTTTGCCAGTTTTTTCTGTCGGCAAAAAGTGGAAAGTGAATGTTGCAGAGTCAAAATACCGCATTGGAAATTGCGGCAAGACACATTTTTATATTATATTTGCAGCGAAAATAAACGTAATACACTTTATGGATTGGTTTGTAAATCTATTCACTACCACCGACTCCGTAGCCCACATAGCGATGCTCTATGCTATTGTGATAGCCGGAGGCGTTCTTCTTGGCAAAGTTAAGATTGGAGGAATATCACTTGGAGTTTCGTTTGTGTTGTTTACCGGTATTCTTGCCGGACACATCGGCATGACCGCTCCTGTCAACATCTTGACCTTTCTTCAGGACTTCGGTCTGATACTGTTTGTGTTCATGATAGGTCTGCAGGTAGGACCGGGCTTTTTCGAAAGTTTCCGCAAGGGCGGAGTCACACTCAACCTGATGTCGGTGTGTACGGTGCTGCTGAACATCGCTGTTATGTTTGCCTGCTATTTCATCTTTTTCGACACCAAAGACCCTCACAACCTGCCCATGATGGTGGGTACGCTGTACGGTGCCGTGACCAACACCCCTGGTCTCGGTGCGGCCAACGAGGCGTTGGAGAGCGTGTTTGCCAAGGGCGACATTCCGCAGATAGCCTCCGGATACGCCTGTGCCTATCCTCTCGGTGTGCTCGGTATAATAGGCGCGACCATAGCCCTGCGCTTCATTTGCCGCATCAACACGGGCGATGAGGAGAAAAAGCTTGAGGCCGAGGAGGCTGAGGACACTCACGTGAAACCACACAATTTGCATCTTGAAGTGACCAACTCGTATCTTGCAGGGCGTTCGCTGAAGCAGATACACGACTTCCTCAACCGCGATTTCGTATGCTCACGACTACTGCGTGACGGCCACGTAATAATTCCCAAAAGCGACACGGTGTTTGAGACAGGCGACCAGATATTCATCGTGTGTGCGGAGGCCGACGCGGAAGCCATCGTGGCCTTTATCGGACCAGAGATAGAAGTTGCATGGGAAGAGGTGGACAAGGACCAGCCTATGGTGTCGAAGCGCATACTCGTTACGCGTCCGGCCATCAATGGTAAGACACTCGGCCAGATGCATTTCTCTTCAGTCTATGGAGTGAATGTGACGCGCATCACCCGTCAGGGCATGGATCTCTTTGCCAGCACCAATCTCGCCTTGCAGGTGGGCGACCGAGTGATGGTCGTAGGCCCGGAAAACCATGTAAACCGTGTGGCCGACGTGCTCGGAAACTCCATCAAGCGTCTTGACACGCCAAACATCGCCACAATCTTCATAGGCATAATAATAGGTATCATCTTCGGTAGTCTGCCCTTCGCCATACCGGGAATGCCGGTGCCGATGAAGCTCGGTATTGCCGGTGGCCCGCTGATTATAGCCATACTCATAGGACGATACGGCTACAAGGTGCATCTCGTCACCTATACCACCACGAGTGCCAACATGATGTTGCGCGAGATAGGACTTGTGCTCTTCCTTGCCAGTGTCGGCATAAAGGCCGGTGCAGGTTTCTGGGAAACGGTGGTGCAGGGCGACGGACTTAAATACGTCTACACTGGCTTTATAATAACGGTGCTTCCAATACTCATAGTTGGAACCATTGCACGACTGAAGTTCAAGTTCAACTACTTCACCATCATGGGTATGCTGGCCGGTACATATACCGACCCTCCTGCACTGGCTTACGCCAACCAGACCTGCTCTAAGGAGGCTCCGGCCATTGCCTATTCGACGGTGTATCCGCTGAGCATGTTCATGCGCATCCTCACGGCACAGCTTATCATACTGCTGTGTTGCGGCGGACTGTAGCGGATAGGACTGCCCATCGCGCTGACCAGTGCATGGCAAACGGTTTGACACCGAGGCATATCACCATTGATTGCAGCGAAAAACTTATATAAAATAATACTTATACACACAACGTTTATGAACAAATTCGGATTGATGTCTGGCGTACTGTTACTGTCGGCATCGGCCTCGTTTGCCCAGATGGAGAAAAGCATAAGGCTCAACGAGGTGCAGACACGCAACACTTCCGGACTGACGGACGAATACGGACGGCGGGAAGCATGGGTGGAAATAGCCAACGTTTCCCACTCTACATACAACATCAGGGGTATGTACATAACCACCGACCGCTCCGTACTCGACAAAAAGATGAGCGTGCCAGAGCGCATAAAGCGCATGCACATTGTGCCAAATGGCGACAGCCGGACCAATTTGAGTGCAAGAAGCCACATCGTGTTTTACTGCAACAGTCGCCCGGAAAAGGGTACGTTGCATCTCGCCGTGCCGGTCAATCCGGACGGTCAGGTGTGGATTGGCCTGTACAATGGCAATGCGGTAAACCTGATTGACTCCGTAACTGTGCCGGTACTGGCCGACGGACAGGCTTATGCACGCACCACCGACGGTGCGGAAACATGGGTTGTGAAGGATAGCAGCAGCGTTACGCCCGGCATTTCCAACGACACCGAAGTGAGGGAATCGAAGATAGCCAAGCTGAAGCGCACCGACCCATATGGCATAGGCATAACGGTGCTGTCGATGGGCATTGTGTTCTTCTGCCT
This sequence comes from Bacteroidaceae bacterium, assembly GCA_963590865.1. Lineage (GTDB taxonomy): Bacteria > Bacteroidota > Bacteroidia > Bacteroidales > Bacteroidaceae > Prevotella. The sequence goes on from CAVAQY010000047.1 coordinate 13,605, forward strand.
TGTGTTGATGTTCCTCTTCTTCCATCTGTTCGGATTGTTCATGCGTCATCGCGAAAAGGCAGGGAAAGTGGCCGGACTGCAACCGCTGAAAGCAGGAGTGAAGACCGTGGAAAAGACCATTGAGATAGGTCATAAGACCAACAACATACTGCAGGACGGTCTGAAAAACAAGGGCATAGACAGGGAGATATATATGGCGGTGATAGCCATGGCTCTCAAGCAGTATCAGGAAGAGGTGCACGACGTGGAGAGCGGAGTGATAACCATAAAGCCCAAACACACCGAATGGAACGGCGAGTACATACAGATGACGCAGTTTCACGAATAAGGGCAAAGACTTCAATTCCAAAGGAAGCAACAACACAGATTTTTTAAAACCATAACAACAAAGAGCAATATCATGAACAAGTACCAATATAAAGTAAAGGGCGTTGACTACGACGTGGAGATAGAAGACGTGGAAGGCAACATCGCACAGGTAAAAGTGAACGGAATACCTTTTGAAGTGGAACTGAAACAGCCTATCAAGGCCGCTCACTCGGTTCACACTCCGCATGTGGTCAAGCCCGTAGCTACAGCACCGGCAGCTCCCGCTGCCCCTGTTCAGAGGGCAGAGAAAGCCAAACCGGCAGCCGGTTCAGGCACTCCACTGAAGGCACCGCTGCCCGGAACAATCACGTCGGTAAACGTGAAGCCGGGCGATACCGTAAACGTCGGCGACAGCGTTGTTGTGCTTGAGGCCATGAAGATGCAGAACAACATCGAAGCAGAGAATGGCGGTACGGTAAAAGATGTATTGGTAAAACCAGGTGACTCCGTACTCGAGGGTGACACTCTGATTGTAATAGCCTGATAACCTATGGAAATAATAAGTTTTATTGTAGAGAACTTCAACGAGTTTCTCACATACACAGGCTTCGCAAATGCCACAGCCGGCAACATTGCGATGATTGTGGTTGGCGCAGCCCTCATATACCTTGCCATAAAGAAAGACTTTGAGCCTCTGCTTCTCATCCCCATTGGACTGGGAATCATTCTCGGAAACATCCCGTTCCGTGCAGATGCCGGTCTGGAGATAGGACTCTATGAGGACAACTCCGTGCTCAACATCTTCTATCAGGGTGTGCGCCAAGGCTGGTATCCGCCTTTGGTATTCCTCGGCATTGGTGCCATGACCGATTTCTCGGCACTCATAGCCAACCCAAAGTTGGTGCTGATAGGAGCGGCGGCGCAGTTTGGTATATTCGGCGCTTATATGGTGGCCCTTGCCTTGGGCTTTGAGCCAAACCAGGCGGCTGGTATTGCCATCATCGGTGGTGCCGATGGCCCGACAGCCATCTTCCTTTCGTCAAAGCTAAGTCCCAACCTTATGGGTGCAATCGCTGTGTGCGCTTATTCATACATGGCTCTTGTACCGCTGATACAGCCGCCATTGATGCGCCTCCTCACCACTAAGAAGGAGCGCGTGATACGCATGAAACCGTCACGCCAGGTGAGCCAGACCGAAAAGATACTGTTCCCTATAATAGGATTGCTGCTCACCACGTTCATAGTGCCTTCGGGACTGCCGTTGCTCGGTATGCTCTTCTTCGGAAATCTGCTCAAGGAAAGCGGCAAGACTACCCGTTTGGCCAAGACAGCCGGTTCGGCTCTCAACGACATTGTGGTGATGCTGCTCGGTCTCACCGTGGGATGCTCCACCCAGGCCAGCGAGTTCTTGACGCTCAACACCCTGTTCATTTTCATCATCGGCGCTTGTGCCTTTGTGATAGCTACTGCCAGTGGTGTGCTGTTCGTCAAGTTTATGAACCTGTTCCTGCCGTCCGGCAAGAAACTCAACCCATTGATTGGCAATGCCGGTGTGTCGGCTGTGCCGATGGCTGCACGCATAAGCAACAATCTTGGCTTGGAATACGACCGCCACAACTTCCTTCTCATGCACGCAATGGGACCCAATGTGGCAGGAGTGATAGGTTCGGCCGTGGCCGCAGGAGCACTCTTGGGCTTCTTGTCTTGACCTGAAGTCAAGGGAAAGTACAGACAAAGAAATGACAGAAGGGACACACAGCGGAAAAAATGGCATCGGAATGTTGCAACCGGACGATGGGAAACCTACGGCTGGGGGCACATTCCGACCTAAGATAGCTGTGGTTGACCCCAATACTTTGGCCGTTATCGGCATGAAATCGATACTGCAAACGGTCATGCCCATGGCAGAGGTGAACGTGTTCAGCTCGTTTGCCGATCTGGAGGACAGCGGTCTTGAGAGCTATTTCCACTACTTTGTGGCCACGAACATAGTGTTGCAGCACCGCAAGTTCTTTATGGACCACAGGCACAAGACCATTGTGCTCACGCTGTCGACCGATACAGGCACGCAACTCAGCGGTTTCCATAGCCTGTGTGTCAACGTTTCCGAACATCAACTTGTGAAGTCGCTGCTGGCTCTGGAGCAGAGTGCGCATGCCAACGGACGCAACCTGCCGCCAGTAGTGTCTACGGCCATGAAGCAAAACGTGCTGTCAACCCGTGAAATAGAGGTGATGGCTCTCATAGTGCAGGGACACATCAACAAAGAGATTGCCGACATTCTCAACATAGGTTTGGCAACGGTGATAACACACCGTAGGAACATCATGGAGAAGTTGGAGCTTAAGAGTGTGTCGGCCATGACTGTCTATGCCGTAATGCACGGCTACGTGGACATAAACCGGATATGAGTACGGATATGCTTCGGCGGCTCCGAGGCAAGTCCGGCGGCATCCGCAGTAAGGAGGAAAAGGCTAATCAACAAAACAAATCAAGAACAAAAAACGGAACGAAAACATGAAAAAGACTATCCTGATGATTATGGCTGTGGCCATGGCGTGCCACGTTTCGGCCGGGAAAAAGAAGCAAGTGCAACTCTTCCCCGACGGAACTCCGATACCCGAATGGTTCAGCGACACCACAAAAGTAGCAAAGGAAAAGCTTGGCAAGCAATATGTCATAACCGACTATGGGGTGAGTACCGACTCTAATGTGGTGCAGACAGATGCCATACAGACCGTCATTGACCGTGCGGCAGCAGCAGGAGGCGGTGTCGTGGTGGTGCCTCAAGGCACTTTCCTTAGCGGATCGCTCTTCTTCAAGCAGGGCGTCAACCTATATATAGAGAAAGGTGGAGTGCTGAAAGGCAGCGACCGCATACGTGATTTCAAACTGTTGAAGACCCGTATGGAGGGGCAGACGCTGCAATACTTTGCTGCTCTCGTCAATGCAGACAGCACCGACGGCTTCACCATAGCCGGACAAGGCACCATAAACGGCAATGGCCACAACTACTGGGAGGAATTCTGGATACGCCGTAAGTACAACCGCCAGTGTACAAACCTTGAGGCCATGCGCCCCCGACTGGTGTATATCTCCAATTCAAAGAACGTTACCGTGCAGGACGTGCGCCTGATAAACAGTCCGTTCTGGACAAATCACCTATACCGTTGTGAGTATGTGCGCTATTTGGGTTGCCACATCTATGCCCCTACGAGCGGACTCAAAGCTCCGAGCAGCGATGCTATCGACATTGATTACTGCAAGAACGTGCTGGTTAACCGCTGTTACATGAGTGTCAACGACGATGCTGTGGTGCTGAAAGGCGGCAAGGGAACATGGGCCGACAAGGATCCCGACAACGGTCCGAACATGAACATCATAGTGGAAGACTGCAATTACGGCAGTGTTCACAGTTGCCTTACGCTCGGTAGTGAGTCGCTCCACGACCGCAACATTGTGTTCCGCAACAATACGATGGCCGGTGCAAACCGCGTTCTTTGGCTGAAAATGCGTCCTGACACACCGCAACACTATGAGTATGTAAGCCTTGAAAACGTTACAGGCACCTGCACCAGCTTCCTTGTTGTGCGCCCCTGGACACAGTTTTTCAAGCCCGAAGAGCGCAAGGATATGCCTCTTTCCCAGTGCAACAACATTTCTTTCAAGAATGTAAAGGCCACCTGCCGCAATTTCTTTGATGTGGGCACGTCGGAAAAATACCGCCTTTCGGACTTCTCCTTTGAGAATTGCGACATAAAGGACGAGAAGAAGGCATTCAATCCGGCACTGATAGAAAATTGCACCGTCAAGAACCTTGTGGTAAACGGTGAGAAGGTGAAGTAAAAACCGGCCGTTTCCCAATATGAAGTCCGCCGCTTTTTCCCGTAAAATCCGGCGGACTTCAATGCACATACATCATTAACCGACCACAGCTTAAGATGAAAGACGAATTTATATCCATACTAAAAGCCACCAACCGCAAGGGCATTGACAAAGTGGTGGACTATCTTGAGAAAGCAGGCTTCTTTGTTGCGCCCGCCTCTGTCAACCGTCATCTCAGCCACGACGGCGGTTTGCTGGAACATTCGCTTAATGTGTACCGCACCGCAATGGCACTTCGGCGGCAAATGGTGGAACTCAAGCCGGAGCTTGAACCGCGTCTGCCCGAAGAGAGCGTTGCCGTTGCCACATTGTTGCACGACGTTTGCAAGTCTAATATCTACCGCAAGATAACCAAATATCGCAAGGACGAACAGGGTAGGTGGGAACAGTATGACGGTTACGATACCGATTACAGCCGTTTCCCGTTCGGTCATGGCGAGAAGTCGGTAGTTATGCTGCTGCGTCTCGGCCTGGAACTTACCAACGACGAGCTGTTGGCCATACGCTGGCACATGGGAGCGTGGGATTTGTCGTTCCAAAGCTATGAGTCAAAGAGCAATATCTCTGTGGCAAGTGATGTGCCGCTCGTGTCCATAGTGCAGGCCGCAGACTCCTTGGCCGCTCATCTTCTTGAAGTATAGACTTGGCAGCAATGGTGTCCTAAACGTTTTCAGAAAAGACGAAAAAAGGGCAACATTGGTCGAAAACAGCAAGAAACGGCAATCAACAGGACTCTTTCGCAATTTGTGGACAAAAGAAACTTGAATCAATACCTTCAACTGAACACGAAAGTAACCGTTGCTTGCAATCAACGACCCCAACGGGTGTCAGAAGAAGAAATATCTTCCAATCAATGGTTCCAACGACTCCAAAAGTGACTGTTGCTTGCAATCAACGACCCCAACGGGTGTCAGAAGAAGAAATATCTTCCAATCAATGGTTCCAACGACACTAAAAGCGACTATTGATTGCGTTCAACAGCCCCAGCGACATTCAAAAGAGGGAATATCTCGCAATCAATACCTTCTTTTGACTTTTGGGAAGGAAAAACTCAGAATATTTCTGCTGCAACGGCTACCACTTCTAATAAATAAGATTTCATTTTTTAGAGTCACACATAGTCGGATTTTCGTCTTTTCTGAAAACGTTTAGGACAATATTGATTGCAAACCTGTCTTCCATTGAAATAAAGTACTATTTTTGCAAAAAACGAACGCCCGTTAGCAATGCTAAAGAACAGAGCTTCCCATATAAGACATTGCTCGTTCTTGCGGCAACGGGTAGCCTTGACGGTATGAAAAACGTTATGGACGACTACAAGATAGTTGTATACACACGCAGTGCGGACATACCTCCCATGCAGTACGGGGACTTCTTTCACAGTGCCCGGCTGTTCCGCATATATGAGCAGACTCCACGCCACAAGCCGCTCATGGTGGTGGCGTTTGCCGGCAATGAGGCCAAAGCCCACCTGCTTGCCGTGGTTCGCTATCGGTGGTCGTTGCTTCCGCCATATCTGTTCACACACTGTAGAGTGACGGGCGAAGGCGATTACAACGATGTGGAGCCAGTCAGACAGGAGAAACTGTTCGGCTTGATGCTCAATGCCCTTACCCGAAGGCTGCGCCATAGGGTGCTTTACGTGGAGTTCAGCAACCTGTCGCGCAAGATGTTCGGCTATAAAGAGTTCCGTAGGGCAGACTATTTCCCTGTACATTGGATGACGGTGCACAACTCGCTTCACAGCCGTGACCCGGAAGAGCGGCTTAGTGAGCGAATGAAGCGGCGCATCGCTAATGCAGAGCGGCGTGGCGTGACCACAACCGTGGTTGAAAGCGAGGAAGATTTGCAAGCGTTTGTGCGTCTTATGCAAGCACACAACCGACTGAAACCGCGCCGCCACATACCGGACATCGCCTTTTTCAGAGGTATGCTGACGGACGGAAACGACGGTGACGCGCGCCTGTTCATATCCAAATATAAGGGACACGCCGTGGGTTGCTGCGCCTGTGTCTATTGGGGAGGCAACGCCTATGTGTGGTATTTGGCGTCGCTCCGCAAGAGCTATGTTAAACTCCATCCCGACGTGGCAACGGTCTGGGCGGTGATAAAGCACGCCCACGCCAACGGCTACAACCACATTTGTTTCATGGATGTTGGCCTTCCTTTCCGGCGAAACCGTTTCCGCGAGTTCATTCTGCGTTTCGGAGGCAAGCCGGTAAGCTCCTACCGTTGGTTCTTTGTCACTGTAGGTTGGCTAAACAAAGCGTTCAAATGGATATACAAAGACTAAAATGGCGTTTGGTTTCAGTATAGGCGGTTCCATAAATCTGCCATAAACACCTGCCTGATAATCTGTAGCTACAGCTTCGAATCGTCAAGCCTTTTGGGACAAAAAGCCTCCAGTCCGCACTTGTCGCAGTGCGGCTTGCGCGACGTGCAGACATACCTTCCGTGGAGCAACAGCCAGTGATGAGCCTTCGGAACGTCGGCTTCGGGTATGTTTTCCAGCAGCCTTTGCTCCACTTTGTAGGGTGTGTTGTCGGCTTTTCCAGCCAGTCCGAGTCTGTGGCTCACCCGATAGACATGAGTGTCCACCGCCATTGCCGTCTGCCCGAAAGCCACAGCCAGCATTACATTGGCTGTCTTCCTTCCCACACCGGGCAACTTCAACAGACTGTCCATGTCCGACGGAACCTCACCGCTGTGCTTTTCCTCCAGTTCGCGCGCCATATCCACAAGGTGTTTGGCCTTGGCGTTGGGGTAGGACACGCTCCTTATGTAGTCAAACAGGTCGTCTGGCTCCGCCTTGGCCATGCTTGCGGCCGTAGGGTAGGCGGTAAACAGTTCAGGGGTGACTGTGTTGACACGCTTGTCGGTGCATTGCGCACTCAAAACCACGGCCACCAGCAGTTGGAAAACGCTGCCAAATTCCAGTTCAGTGTCCGCCGTGGGCATTTCTCTGCGGAAATAGTCAAGCACAAGGCGGTATCTTTCATCTCTTTTCATGTAGGGTGGTTCTATAAATTAGCTTTGTCAGATTGCGGTTCTATTTTCGTGGACAATTTGTTTGTGAGCGAAAGAAAGCGCGGGCTATACGACTGAGC
>CAVAQY010000048.1:0-20233 GCA_963590865.1 Bacteroidaceae bacterium
GAGGAATCCAGCCCTATCTTTTGCGGGTTCAAAAAGTTTTAGCGGACAGCAATAATTTCCAAGTGTCGTTGGGGCTGTTGTTCGCAATCAACGATTACTTTCTGTGTCGCTGGACGTCTTGATCGCAATCAACGGTTACTTTCAGTGCCGCTGGACGTCTTGATTCAAGTTTCTCTTGTCCACAAATTGCGAAAAGGCGGTCAGTGGGTGGCTTTGTACCATGCCGTAGACTTGTAGCTGTCCACGGCCTGGCTGTTTACGCTCGGTTCCGAGGTGGTTATGCCGCTGTAGGCATTGATTTTTATCTTGTAAAGACCGTAGGCTACATACACTGCCCCCGAGGGATGCATGGTGGTGGGAAACCATCCCGTATGGCCTTTGTAGGGAACGGCGCGGTCAAGCTGGGCGTTGAACTTGGCAAAGAGCACGCTGTCGCTGCACAGGTGAGACACATAGTCGCCGTAGTCATAGAATATCACGGGCGTATAGCCGTCCATACGCTGCAGACTACTGCGGTTTGCGGTGTTGAACGTGTCCACGGCGTTTATCTCACGCATGACCGTGGCAAGGCTGTCCAGCTCTCCGCAGTCGACAACGCCGATGGTGCCATAGGGAGTGCTACTGCTTGAGTAGTGGCTGACGAAGCCCTTGCACACATTGTCGTAGTCGGGCGTACAGAACAGGTAGCGGCCAATGGTGGCATATGGCATTCCGTCGCCCATCACCTCCGTAGGACAGGCTATGATGTGGCTGGCCACATGGCGCAGGTCATAGGCCACTTCTATAGACGACATGTAGCAGTCGTCAAACAGTATGAAGTCCATCGCCACACCAGTAAGCCCGATGGCCTCGGCCAGTGTTGTGGTTGCCGTCTGGTATTGCACCGACGTTCCGCCGAAATAGCGCGTCAGCGGAGCGCCCAGCACGGCATTCTGCCAGTAGGGAACGAACTGTTCGACACCTGCTGCTGACTTTTTTACCGCTGTCGTTGACGTAGGCGGCAGCCAGCCCATGCCGTGACAGCCTATGGTCATGGCATAGTTGCGGGCGGGAGCCATGGACATCATCGTGGACAGTATCGCCGCTATACCGTCGGACGTGGTCAGCTGCGGTGAACTGATGTGGCGGTAGTAGGCGAGCGAGGCGCTGTCGTGGCCTCGGTAGTCGTTGATGTTGAACATATAACCGTCGGTTCCACTGGTGGAAATGAACACCACCACCTGCTGCTCGCCCGACATTCCGGAGTTGGTGTAGGCTTTCTTCAAGTCGCTGATATTCGTCCAGAAATAGGAGGTCAGCGCGTTTTGGTCGCCCGACCACGGCATATACATGAGCAGAGTGTGGTTCACAACCGTAGAATTGCCATTGTCTGTATCGTCATCGTGACACGAGGTAAGGGCAAACGTCTGCGCCAAAATAGCCAGAACCAGAAGCAACTCACGGCACAGGCAGCGTTTGAAACTGTTGATCGTCATATTCTTCATCTTTTGCTTTAGGGCGGTAATTTATAGCCCCCCTTGTCTGTAGATACTGTAAGTCTGCCTGCATCACACCGTTCAATGCTCCACACAACGGAACACGTCGCTGAAATCGGTGGTGCTGACAAGCCGTTCGTGGGGATATTCCTCGGTATGTTCCAGTTGCCAAGTGACGTGAAACGGCACGTGGACAGCCGCTGCACCAATCTCAAGAGCCGGGACAACATCGCTCTTGAACGAGTTGCCCACCATAAGCAGGCTCGACGGACTTGTTTTCAGGTTGCGGCAGAGCGACAGAAAGGCTGTCTGCGTCTTGTCGGACACTATTTCCACATGACTGAAAAACTGCAGGAGTCCGGAACGGCGCAGTTTGTTCTCCTGGTCAAGCAATTCTCCCTTGGTAAACACCACCAGACGGTAGCGTCCCTCGGCATGAAACGCTGCTAAAGTGTGCTCCACTCCGGGCAGGGGCATGGCCGGGATGTTGAGCAGTCCCTTGCCCAAGTCCACTATCTCGCCGATGGCGGAGCCGCCAATGCGCCCACCACTCACGGCAACGGCATTCTCTATGAGCGAAAGCGTAAAGGCTTTGCAGCCGTAGCCAAGCAGCGGCATGTTGGAAGTCTCGGTACGGAACAGGGCTGCGGACACTTCTGTCTCGGAGGCATATGGCTTGAGCAGGTCGCAGTAGCGGCGTTCGGCAGCTGCAAAGTGCGACTGGCAGTCCCAAAGGGTGTCGTCGGCATCGAAAGCGATGACCTTGATGCCCTTGAATGGCACTATCGTTTCAGGAGTATGTTCGGATTGGGACGGTGTCATGGCTGGGTTATGGATGTGCATTGCATCAGAGGAAAATCATCACAAGCTGCGTTCCGCCCAGTCGCCACGGTCGAGGTTGCGATAGCCTATGGCCTCAGCCAGATGGCGCGTGTCAACAGTTTCGCAGCCCTCAATGTCAGCTATGGTACGTGCAACCTTGAGTATGCGGCTGTATGCACGGGCACTCAGACTCAGCTTGTCCATTGCCATACGCAACAATTCCAGTCCCTCGGCTGACGGCTCTGCATATTGGTGTATCATGCGTTCAGTCATCTGGGCGTTGCAGTGCACGCCCTTTATGCCCTCATAACGCTGTTCCTGCCTGTGTCGAGCGGCTATCACTCGCTGACGGATGGCCGAACTCGGTTCACCGGGAGCCGCCTTTGAAATGTCGTTGAACGGCACCGGCGTTATCTCAATCTGCAAGTCTATGCGGTCGAGCAAAGGACCTGATATGCGGTTCATGTAACGTTGTATCTGACCTGGTGAGCACACGCATTTGTGGGTAGGGTCGCCGTAGTAGCCGCAAGGGCAGGGATTCATGCTCGCAACGAACATGAACGAGCAAGGATACTGCACAGAATACTTGGCGCGGGAGATGGTTATCACACGGTCTTCGAGCGGTTGGCGCATCACTTCGAGCACACTGCGGTTGAACTCCGGAAGTTCGTCGCAGAACAACACACCGTTGTGGGCAAGCGAAATCTCACCCGGCTGGGGAGTATTGCCGCCTCCTACAAGGGCAACTGGGGATATTGTGTGATGGGGAGCACAGAACGGACGCTGGGAAATGAGCGATGTGTCGCGGCTGAGCTTGCCGGCCACACTGTGTATCTGGGTTGTTTCGAGACTCTCAGCAAGCGACAGCGGCGGAAGAATGGACGGCAGACGCTTGGCCATCATAGACTTTCCGCTACCTGGAGGACCTATCATAATCAGGTTATGACCGCCAGCCGCCGCCACCTCGAGCGCACGCTTCACACTTTCCTGACCTCTGACATCGGCAAAGTCAAAGTCGAAGTTGCTCTGTTGGTCGTAAAACTCCTTGCGGGTGTCTATTATATAAGGTTCATAACGTCGTGTGCCGTTGAAGAAGTTCACCACATCCACCAGCGTTTCCATGCCGTAAACCTCCAGATTGTTGACCACAGCTGCCTCACGGACATTCTGTTGCGGCACGATAAGACCACGGAAGTGCTCGGCACGTGCCCTAATGGCGATGGGCAATGCACCGCGCACAGGCTGCAAACGTCCGTCAAGACCAAGCTCGCCAATCATCATGTAGCGGTCAAGCATGTCGGTTCCCATCTTCCCGTCAGCCGCCAAGACGGCAACAGCCAGCGGAAGATCGTAGGCTGAACCTTCCTTGCGGATGTCGGCAGGAGCCATATTGATGGTTATGTCGGCTACAGGAAATTTGTAACCGTTGTTTTGCAGGGCGGAAACGATGCGGTCGTGGCTCTCCCGGACGGCATTGTCGGGCAGTCCGGTAATGTGGTACATCACGCCTCGGGTCATGCTGACCTCCACCATGACCACAGTTGCCTCCAGTCCGTTGACGGCTGCACAATATGTTTTGACTAACATGGCTTCAAAAATAAGTTAGGAAGGCGCCTTGCGGTGTCACTTCAACAGCTCCTCTACTTTATTGTCAAGATTTTGATTTCGCAAGTCGCGGGCAACCACCTTGCCATTGCGGTCTACAATAATTGTAGACGGCATCTTTCCAATGCCCAACCGGGCGACAAAGGGCGATTGCCACATCCTCTTGTCGCACACCACCGGCCACGTCACGGAGTCACGTTCAACGACTTTCCGGCAGTCTGCAACATTTCCGTCAAGGCAAATGCCCAAGACGGCAATGTCGTCCGCGTGTTTTTTCTTCAGTTTGACAATGCCTCGCTGGACATTTTGGCTGTCATAGCTCCACGAAGCCCACACATTTATAATGTTCACCTTGGACTTCAGACTGATGTTGCCTGTCTGTTTGCCGTTGATGTCCCGTACGGAAAAGCTCGGCAAACGGTTGCCTACCGCCGCTCCCTTAAGTGTTTTCAGTCGGTCGTTCAGTGTCTTCAGCCACATATTGTCGGGCGATGCCTTTATCATCGTGCCCAAGAGCGAGGCCGCTTTCACTATGTCCGGACGTTCCGAACGTATGAAATACTTCTGCAAAAGGTACAAGCTGACAGGCGTGGTGGGATGTTCCACAATGAATTCCTCCGCTGCTTTCGTCTCCTCCGGCGGAGACAGACGGTTGGCATTTTGGCGGAACTTGGTCATCAATTCGTTGTCCTTTGTGCCCTTAATCTCTATTTCCTTCAAGTGGGACGCATCACCTGAGATGCGCACCTTGGCTCCTGACTCACCGAAAACGGCCTGTTCAGAGAAGTTGGGAAAGAGAATAATGAACGTTGCCTTGTCGTCCAGCGGAACAATATACGAGAACCTGCCGTCGCTCACCTTGATGGTGTCAAGTCCGTTGGCCGGCAGTTCTGGACTATAAACATAGAACTCTCCGTTGTTGAAGTTGCGGAAACGTCCCTCCATTTTGAACTGTCCGCTACGTGTTCCGCAGGAGAAAAGGAGCGGAAGCGCAGAGGCAAATACACAAAGCCGTGCGGCAAAAGCGATGCGGCGCGGCAATATTGCAGCACAAAGCTGCGAACGGAGAATTTGGGAAAACGAGTGGAAGAGAATCCGGAACAAAGGACAAATGATGGAAAACGACAAATGGAGGCCGGAAAACGCGGTCTCTGCCAGCTGTTGCAAAACTCTTTTCACACAGACAATGCTGTTGACAAGTCTCACAACCATGCTATAGACAAACCCCGTTGTCCGTCCCCCATTCATCATTACGTTGTTTCGCTACGCTAAATTACTTGGCCACCTTAGACAACTCAAGGTCCTCAGCAGCATACTTTGCATACGAAGAGTCCTTGCTTATAGCGTTGCGCAAAGCTGTTGCGGCAGCAGAGTTGTTGCCTTGACGGGCTGCGAGCACTGCCTTAAGATATTCGGTAGTGGCATCGGCAGAACTGATGTTGCCAAGAGTCTTTGCAGCTGCGGCATAGTCCTTGTTCATTATCTGTGCAAGGGCGGCGCTGTTGCTGTTTACCTTTGCGAAGTCCTGCTCAGCCTGTGCATACTTACCCTGTGCGAGGTGCAGATTGCCCAGTACTTCAGCCACACCGTTGGCATCACCAGCCTTTGCGATGTAGTTTTCTGCAGCGTTGACATCGCCTGACTGCAATGCGAGCAGACCCAAGTTGGCATTTGCCTCACCGCTCTTGCTGTCTATTGCGAGAGCTTTCTGTGCATACTGCTTTGCAGCGTCATAGTTTCCCTTGGCATACTCTATGGTTGCTATGTTGTTGTAGGCACGACAGTCGTTGGGATATACCTCTGTCGTTTTCTTATACACAGCCTCTGCCTCGTTGGCGTCCTCGGTCAACGTTGCGGCATAAAGCATTTCCTCTACACTAAGCTTCGACGGATCTTCCTTAAGCTGTGCGCTTATCTGGTCGTCATTGCGTCCTATCACCTCATAGTTGATGGTCAGACGAGAACGGCGCAACTGCGGAAGGATACCGTCTGCCAGCTCACGGAACGCAGAGCTGAGGTTCTTGATCTGCTGCTCGCGCTCTTCCGGTTCCTTATACATCGAGAGGACGCGCAGGATTACATCCTTGTCCTGTATGTCCGAGGCCTTCACCAGTTCCTGGAAGCCTTCCCAGTCCTGTGCTGTGTAGGCTGCGTCTACCTCAGCTCCGGTATTCTTGGTGCTTTTCAGCTGCTGGCTTACATACTTCTCGGTGTTCTGCTTACGCTGACTTGCCAACTTTTCGTTCAGTTTCTCACCACCGTCGGGAGAAGCATACGATGCTATCTCTACACCTGTGAGGTTCAGTCCCTCCCTGTCTGCGTTGATTCTATTGAGCAAGTTCACAAATTCCTTCACCGAATTGTTCTTCAGCTCACTCTTGCGCAGCGTTGCCTGCTGTATAAGGAACTTGATGCTGGCTTCCTGCTTCTGCTCAGTCACTCTCTGGAAAGCATCGGGAGCAACACAAGCCTGTGCGCTTTTCACCGTGCGGTTCACCAGTTCAGACGTGGCAACCACGCCATCGGCCACCTTTACTGCCGGCACTTCCTTCTGCTTGTTGCCCACCTTTGCGTCAAAAGTGAGGTAGAGTTCGCTCTTGTGCATGTCAGGCACATACTTGAAGTTGCTCTTCATCGTATAGTGTCCGCCCGTCAGATAAGATATTGTCTGATCGTTTCCCTCCACTTTCTCGCCCTGGAACGTTGCGCTTGCGCCTTTGGCCACCTGACCGTTGGCGTAGCGAAGTTCGGGAGTAACCGTCACAACGGCCTTTTTCTTCATGTATTTCTCTGGGAACGTTCCGTTTATCGTAGCCGAAACCTGTCCTGCGTGAGACTCGAGAGGATTGGGAGTGACACTGAAGTTGTCAGAAGAGAGGGCTCCCAACTTGGAGGAGCACGAAGAAAGCAGCAATACAGATGCCGCAGAAAGGAAGATTACGTTTCTCTTTTGCATTTTTGTATCTGATTAGTGTATAATTAATGTATGCGAACCATAAGGGATTGCACCCTTTGTCTGCTATGCAAAGATAATGATATAATGGTATTTACACACTCATCCATACCACTTTTTATATATTGTTAATCCATTCGTCACATAGCCATAGGGCTTCCGGCATCCATTCCTATGCTTCCTACATTCTTTCCGGTACTTCTATACCGAGCAGAGCCATGCCGTTCTTTATCGTCTTGGCCACGTTGCTGGCTATGACGAGACGCACGAACTTCTTGTCGGCATCGCTTTCCTTCAGTATGCTGTAGTCGTGGTAGAACTGGTTGAACTCTTTGGTAAGCTCGTAGCAGTAGTTGGCAATGCCGCTGGGCGAATAGTCCTTGCCGGCCTGCTCCACAGCAGAGCCAAACTCGTTCATCTTCTGCACGAGTTCTATCTCCTTCTCGTTCAGTTCCACCTTGTCTACGTCAATCTTTTCCGGTATTTCCACGCCCTCAGCGGCAGCCTTGCGCAGTATGCTCCTTATTCTTGCGTGGGTATATTGTATGAACGGCCCCGTGTTGCCGTTGAAATCGATGCTCTCGGCTGGGTTGAACAGCATGTTCTTGCGTGCGTCTACTTTCAGGATAAAGTATTTCAACGCACCCATACCCACTATGCGAGCTATCTCGTTGCGCTCACTTTCGGTCATGTCGTCAAACTTTCCAAGCTCCTCACTCGTACGTTTGGCGTCGGCTATCATGGCACTTATCAGGTCGTCGGCATCCACCACCGTGCCCTCACGGCTCTTCATCTTGCCGTTAGGCAGTTCCACCATTCCGTAAGAGAAGTGCACAAGCTCTTTGCCCCACTTGAATCCAAGGCGGTCAAGCAGTATGGAAAGTACCTGGAAGTGGTAGTTTTGCTCGTTGCCCACCACGTAAATCATCTTGTCTATCGGGTAGTCCTTGAAGCGCATCTCGGCCGTTCCGATATCCTGAGTCATGTACACGCTGGTACCGTCCGAGCGCAACAGCAACTTCTGGTCGAGTCCTTCAGCGGTCAAGTCCGCCCACACGCTGTTGTCTGCGTGGCGTTCGAAGAGACCCTTGGCCAGTCCTTCCTCCACCTTGGCCTTGCCTTTGAGGTAGGTATCCGACTCATAGTATATCTTGTCAAAGCCCACTCCGAGTGCCTTATAGGTCTCGTCAAAGCCCGCATAAACCCACTCGTTCATGCGTTTCCAAAGGTTTCTCACCTCCGTGTCGCCCTGTTCCCACTTTACAAGCATCTCGTGGGCTTCCTTTATCAGCGGCGCATTGTCCTTGGCCTGTTTCTCGGCCTCCTCTTCGGTCATGCCCTCTGCCTCGTATTTGGCCTTAAGCTCCTTCACCTCCTCGCGATAGTGCTTGTCAAAGGCCACGTAGTAGTCGCCAATAAGGTGGTCGCCCTTCTTGCCGCTGCTGTCGGGAGTCTCGCCGTTGCCCCACTTGAGCCATGCGAGCATTGACTTGCAGATGTGTATACCACGGTCGTTCACTATGTTGGTCTTCACCACACGGTTGCCGTTGGCCTCCATAATCTGCGCGAGCGACCATCCGAGCAGGTTGTTGCGCACATGACCGAGGTGCAGCGGTTTGTTGGTGTTGGGCGAAGAATACTCTATCATCACCAAAGGCGATTCGTCGGTGGCTTTCTTCTCACCGAACTTCGGGTCGGCGTCGATGTCTGCAAGCAACGAAGCCCACGCTTTCTGTGCCACAACGAGGTTGAGAAAACCCTTAACCACGTTGAACGAGGCCACAGCGTCGCAGTTTTCCACGAGGTAGTCGCCTATTTCCTGCGCAGTGTCCTCCGGCTTCTTCTTTGAAACCTTAAGGAAGGGGAACACCACGAGCGTGAGGTTGCCCTCAAACTCGCGCTTTGTCTTTTGCAGCTGCACCATCTTTTCCGGCACATCCTGACCGTACAGAGCCTTCACTCCGGCCAATACGGATTTGGTTATCGTCGTTTCAATATTCATTCCTGTACCTTAACTATACTGTATGTGAGCTGCAAAATTACAAAAAAAACGCCGAACGGCAACACAGCCCCGGCGTTTCCTTGTTTTGACGCACATCAATCCTTACCACAAAGCCACCTTGCCGATGCTTCCTTTTGGACATCTACTGCATGATTATGCATACAAATCTGCCTCTTTATACGGAAGAGAGCCTATTTGATGTACTTGATTTTTCCTTCGTCGCGCGGTTTGGCCTGCGGAGTCTCGTCGGGATAACCGATTGCTATGATGTAGTTTATCTTGTAGTCGTCGGGAATGTCGAGCTTTTCGATGTAGGGTTTGGCCTCTTCCGATGCGGCAAGAAAGCGCACGGGACCTCCAAGACAGCAGGTGCCGAGTCCCAAAGACTGCGCCGCAAGTATCATGTTCTCACCCATAAGACCGGCATCCACATCGCCTCCCCCCTTCTTCGGCGTGGCTATGACTATTATGTTGGGGGCGTTGCGGAACATATTCTTGAAGTCAGCGTCACGCTTCACCATGTCCGGATTGGCCTTCTTGAACACTTCGGTCACGCCGCTTATCCATTCCTGATTCTCAACCACCCTCACCTGCCACTTCTGCGAGTTCATTCCGTTGGGCGCATTGATGCCGCACTTGGCCACAACAGCCAGTTTTTCATGCTCAACCGGTTTGTCGAGATATTTCCTCACCGACCTCCGCTGCATGATAGTCTTTATCACGTCGTTTTCAGGCACCTCGTTTTGGGCGCAAGCCATAGTGGGCAAAAGTGCCGCAATGGCCAGTACAGCCAATGTCTTCTTCATTTCTCTGTCGTTTATGGTTTGTAAAATACTTTAATCCTTTGCTTCCGTCCTGCCCTGCGGCACACTTACGAATCCCTGCCGGCGACCTTGTCCGCATTGTCAATCCGTTTCCTTATCTCGGCCATCTTCCTTAGCCTCACCATGTCGTATGTCCGGTCATGGCTGTCCACGTAATTGAAGAGCGAGAAAGCCTTTTCAAGGAGCAAGACCCGCTCGGGGGCTGACACCAAGGCCGTTTCGGCATAGTACAATTCGGCAAGCATCTCCATGCGTGGCAGCCGCTCGGTAGGACCGTACTGCTGCATGGAGTCCATTATGTCGTCCACCGATGCGGTGCGGTAGAAGGCATAAGGACCGACATACTGGCCATACATCCGTTCCAGTTCGTCCTTGCGCTCCTTTAAGTCCTTGCGTTTCAGCAGTTCGAGAGCCTCGAAAAACTCCCTGACAAGCCGCATTATGTAGTCTCTCTCAAGCATTTCTGTTGAATGGTTTGTCTCCGCAAAAATACGAAAAAACCGTTTATCGGCAAAGAAGCGGGTGCAACATAACATCCAAATCCTGTCTTTTGCCCGGTAAGGCGACAGGTGTTGATTGGAGAATGTTGCGCCAAGATAGCAGGCGTCGCGTCCCGAACGGATCCCGAAGGCATCCCGAACAAATCCAAGGTCAAGAATTGGAGAATTAGAGACTGCTGCACCCTACTACATAACCCAAGCCCAGAACACTTGAAGCTTGCGCTTTTGGTGCGAGGGTGCCGTACCTCCACGTTAGTTTTATGGTGAAGTACAACCTCATCGCCAGATGAAGATGGCCTCGCTTTTGCAGACGGCCTCCCTACCCTATCTTTCCGATGCGAGCGTTAATTTCTTATAAACCGCGAATGAATGGCAGGAAAATATCGTACCTTTGCAAAAGACAAACCGTGGCCGGAAGTTTGCAGACTGGCTCTTTTCCCGGTTGCACGCATTGTCTTTGCAAACAAAAACAGCGTATTTGAAGCTTTCACACGCAAAGCTTTCACCATATTCTGAACCTATGTCGTGCATTCTAAACATTGAGACAAGTACGGACGTGTGCTCGGTAGCCGTCAGCGAAGACGGTGCCTGCATATTCAATACCGAAGACCATAGCGGGCCTAATCATGCGGTGAAGCTCGGAACATTCATCGACGAGGCATTGTCGTTTGCCGACAGCCACGCCATACCCGTAGACGCCGTGGCAGTAAGCTGCGGCCCAGGGTCATACACAGGACTGCGCATCGGAGTGTCGATGGCCAAGGGAGTGTGCTACGGACTGAACATTCCGCTCATAGCCGTGCCCACACTGGAACTTCTGTGTACACCCGTTCTGCTCGGTCACACCGAACTGGAAGACGATGTGCTGCTCTGTCCCATGATAGACGCGCGCCGAATGGAAGTATATGCTGCCGTCTACGACCGTGGACTGCGCCCATTGAGACAGACAACAGCCGACATCGTTGACGAAAACACCTACAAGGAGTGGCTCGACAGCCATCCCGTATACTTTTTCGGCAACGGCGCCGACAAGTGCAAGGCAGTCCTCAACCACCCCAACGCCCACTTCATCGACGGGATAAAGCCGCTGGCTAAGTGGATGCAACCGTTGGCGGAGCAAAGGATGGGCAGGCAGCAGACAGAAGACGTGGCCTACTTCGTGCCGTTCTATCTGAAAGACTTCGTGGCAAAGACTCCCAAGAAACTCATATAGAGACCGGCTCATTCGCCGGAGGCGGTGCTCCCCATCTGGCGGACGCCACATCGCACACACAGAAACATACACCACATGAACATAAAAGGACTGGACTACAACACCCAGCGCGAACCACTGATTATGCCGGAATACGGCCGTGAGATACAAAACATGGTAGACTTTGCCGCAACCATAGAGAACAAGCAGCAGAGACAGGCATGCGCCGAGACCATCGTAAGGATGATGGAGGCCAAGACACCACAGATACGCGAGAACGAGAACTACCAACAGACGCTGTGGGACCATCTTTACATAATAAGCCGCAAACAGCTGGACATCGAATGGCCGTTTGACGTGTCGCAGGCAGAGAAAATTATGTCACGGCCAAAGCCGATGGCCAGACCGCAAAAGGAAGAGCACGTACACTTGCGCCACTACGGACGGTTGTTGGAGGAGGTGTTTGCCAGACTCAAGACCATGCCCGAAGGACCGGAACGCGACGAGTTGGCCAGGATTACGGCCAACCACATGAAACGCGACCTGGCAACATGGGGTCACGGTTCGATGGACGACGAGAAGGTGGCCGACGACCTGGCACGCTTCACCGACGGAAAAATACAGCTGGACCTCGGCTCTTTCAAGTTTGAAACGATAGCCACAGCCGAACCGGCCGAACCTGTGAGACGGAAAAAGAGAAAGTGACAAGGACTGCGGCAAGGCCACATGACACACGGAGACCGGGCGTTTCCGCTACGCCAACATCCCGTATCCGCAACACTACCACACCATAAAGAATACAGCACATGGCATCTTTCCTCATAGAAGGCGGACACGCACTGAGCGGAACCATAACCCCGCAGGGAGCCAAAAACGAGGCTCTCGAAGTGATTTGCGCCACGCTGCTCACCGCCGAAAAGGTGGTTATAAGCAACATACCCGACATTCGTGACATAAACAACCTCATCCAGTTGCTCAAGGACATGGGGGTGAAGGTGGAGCGGTTGGCGCGCAACGACTATTCGTTCTGCGCCGAGCACATCGACCTTGGCTATCTTGAGAGCGACGAGTTTGTGCGCAAGTGTTCTTCCCTGCGCGGCAGCGTGCTGATGATCGGTCCTCTGCTGGCCCGCTTCGGCAAGGCCGTGATAGCCAAACCGGGCGGCGACAAGATAGGAAGACGGCGTCTGGACACGCATTTCCTCGGCTTCAAGATGCTCGGGGCAAAGTTCCATCACGTTGAGGAGCGCAATGTCTATGAGATAGCGGCCAAGAAACTGACTGGATGCTACATGCTGTTGGACGAAGCATCCATCACCGGCACGGCAAATATCATCATGGCTGCGGTGTTTGCAGAAGGAACCACCACCATATACAATGCCGCCTGTGAACCATACATACAGCAACTGTGCCACCTCATCAACCGCATGGGCGGACGGATAAGCGGCATCGGGAGCAACTTGTTGACCATCGTGGGCGTTGAAAGTCTGCACGGTGCCGACCATAGGGTGCTGCCCGACATGATTGAAGTAGGCTCGTTCATCGGCATGGCCGCCATGGTCGGGCACGGCATAAGGATAAAAGACGTATCGCTGCGCAACCTCGGAATAATACCGGATGCTTTCCGCCGGCTCGGAGTGCGCATAGATGTGGAAGGCGATGACCTCATCGTGCCTCAGCAAAACCACCTGAACGTGGAGACATTCATCGACGGCACGATAATGACCCTGGCAGACGCTCCGTGGCCGGGACTCACTCCAGACCTCATCTCGGTGCTTATAGTGGTGGCAACCCAGGCGCGCGGCAGCGTTCTCTTCCACCAAAAGATGTTTGAAAGCCGCCTGTTCTTCGTGGACAAGCTCATAGACATGGGTGCACAGATAATACTCTGCGACCCCCACCGGGCGGTTGTCGTGGGCCACGACCACACGATACGTCTGAAAGGAGGGCGCATGGCCAGCCCCGACATACGCGCCGGCATTGCCTTGCTCATTGCCGCAATGAGCGCAAACGGCAACAGCCGCATAGACAACATAGAGCAGATAGACCGCGGGTATGAGGATATTGAGCGCCGACTCAACGAGTTGGGTGCGAAAATAGAGCGTATAGAGTAATTGCCGGAGTCCGCATTGCGCAAGCAGACCTGCGGATTTACAGACAAGGAACAGTAGCCGACAATGATAAAAGACGACGACGTTTACAAGATAGGACGATTGGGAAAACCGCACGGAGTGGCCGGAGAGGTGACGCTACGCTTCGACGATGATGTGTTTGACCGCGTGGATGCCGACTATGTTGTGTTGTGCATCGACGGAATTCTCGTGCCGTTTTTCATAGAGGACTACCGTTTCCGCAGCAGCGAAACGGCTCTCATGAAGTTCTGCGACATCGACACACAACAGCGCGCAGCCGAACTTACAGGGTGCGACGTGTACTTTCCCCGAAGCCTCTCCGACAGCGACGATACGGACATAACCCACTCAGAACTTACGGGCTACTCGATTGTCGATGACAAGTCGGGCAAGTGCGTCGGCAGCATAACCGCCATTGACACGACAACGGCCAACACGCTGTTTGAACTCGACAACGGATTGCTCATACCAGCTCAAGACGAATTGGTCGTGGAGGCCGACAAAGCGTCGAAAACAATAAGGATGCGTCTGCCTGAAGGGCTTACCGACATCTGAACGCAAACTGACTGTGATGAAAAAAAAGCAAATAGCCATACTCGGCTCTACGGGTTCAATAGGCACACAGGCTCTCAAAGTGATTGAAGAGCACGCCGACATATACGAAGTGTATTGCCTTACGGCTAACAACCAAGTGGAACTGCTGGCCCAACAGGCACACAAGTTCAAGCCCGCAGCTGTGGTAATAGCCAACGAGGCGCACTATGAGCACCTGAAACAGTTGCTCGCCGACGAACCGGACATAAAGGTGTATGCTGGAAGCGAGTCCATAGACGGCATTGTGGAGGCCGGACCGATAGACATGGTAATCACCGCAATGGTAGGATTCGCAGGACTGTCACCTACCATCCACGCCATCAAGGCACGCAAGACCATCTGTCTGGCCAACAAGGAGACACTTGTTGTGGCCGGAGAACTGATATGCAGACTTGCCGAAGAGTACCGTTCGGCCATAATACCAGTGGACAGCGAACACTCGGCCATCTTCCAGTGCCTCGCAGGAGAACACTCCGAGATTGAGAAGATACTGCTCACCGCCAGTGGAGGACCTTTCCGCAACTTCACAGCCGACCAATTGGCCTCCGTGACCAAGGACGATGCGCTGCGCCACCCCACGTGGAGCATGGGAGCAAAGATAACGATAGACAGTGCTACCATGATGAACAAGGGCTTTGAAGTGATTGAAGCCAAGTGGTTGTTCGGCGTTAGCCCGGAGAAAATCGAGGTGCTTGTGCATCCGCAGTCAATCGTTCACAGTGCCGTGCAGTTCAAAGACGGTGCGGTAAAGGCGCAACTGGGCACGCCCGATATGCGGCTTCCGATACAGTATGCCCTGTCCTATCCCGAACGGTTGCCGCTTTCCACAGAGCGACTCGACCTGTTCAAGCAGCCGCTTGAGTTTTTTCGTCCCGACACAAACAAGTTCCGCTGTCTCGCACTGGCTTTTGAAGCCATCGCCAGAGGCGGCAACATGCCGTGTATAGTCAATGCGGCCAACGAAATAGTCAACCGTGGTTTCCTCGAAGGACGGTGCGGCTTTGTGCAGATGGCCGACATAATAGAGAATACCATGGCCAAGGCCACCTTCGATGCGTCGCCTTCATACGACACTTATGTGGCTACCGACCATGAAGCACGGCGGATAGCTTCGGAACTGATGGCTAAGGGATGAACAAAATGGGAACGGCTATTGTAAACACACGCTTCATAAGTAGGTGTTCAGAATTATTTGATATGGACAACACAAACAGCCATGACGGCAAACGATAACGAAACCAACAAGACAACAAAATGGAGATTTTCTTGATCAGGGTGTTGCAGTTCATGCTCGCAATATCCATACTTGTGCTGCTCCACGAGGGCGGACACTTCTTTTTCGCAAAGCTTTTCGGAATCAGAGTGGAGAAGTTCTACCTGTTCTTCGACCCTTGGTTCCACCTGTTCGAGTTTAAACCGAAAAACAGCCACACCTGCTACGGTGTGGGATGGTTGCCACTGGGCGGCTATTGCAAGATTTCAGGCATGATAGACGAGAGCTTCGACACCGAACAGTTGAAGCAACCGGTACAGGAATGGGAGTTCCGCGCCAAACCGGCGTGGCAGAGACTGCTCGTAATGATAGGTGGCGTGCTTGTCAACTTCCTTCTTGCGCTGTTCATCTACTCGATGATACTGTTCCACTGGGGCGACTCTTACATCCCGTTGGACAGCATGACACACGGCATGGCGTTCAACCAGGAGGCTAAAAGTTACGGTTTCCGCGACGGCGACATACTAATCGGCACCGACAAGGTGAAGTTCAAGGACTTCAGCACCGACCTCTACCGCGGCCTGTCGGAGGCGAAGCGCGTTGACATAGTGCGCTCTGGCAAACCCATGAGCATCACTCTGCCCGGTGAAATCAACATGCTCAATATGCTCAAGGCCGAACCTGCGTTTGTCAGACCTCTCATTCCCTCGGTGGTAGACAGCGTTATTCCATCCTCAGCGGCAGCAAAGGCTGGAATAAAACGCGGCGACCGCATAGTGGGAATCAACGGGAAAGCGGTGGCTTCGTGGAACGATTTTACGTTTGAAACGGCAAAACTTGCCGACGTGATGGCCACTGCAACAACGGCAAGCGACAGTATGAAGGTGCGCCAGGCCACCATCGTGGTGGAAAGGAGCGGCAAGGAGGTGGCGCGCGACACCGTGCCGGTGGTGCTGTCAGCCGACCTCAAACTGGGTTTCGCCCCTCAATCGCTTGCACAGATGTACAAGCCCGTGACCAAGGAGTATGGATTTTTCGAGAGCTTCCCTGCCGGCGTCAAATACGGTGTGAACGTGCTGGCCGGATATGTTGACGACCTGAAGTATGTCTTCACCGCCGACGGAGCCAAGTCTTTAGGCGGTTTCGGAGCCATAGGCAGCCTGTTCCCGCCCACGTGGGACTGGTATGTGTTCTGGAAGATGACCGCTTTCTTGAGCATAATGCTCGCATTCATGAACATCCTGCCCATACCTGTGCTCGACGGAGGCCACGTGTTGTTCCTGCTCTACGAGATTATTACGCGCCGCAAACCGAGCGAGAAATTCATGCTCTACGCCGAGTATGTGGGCTTTGCCATAATAATCCTGCTCATGGTTGTAGCCAATCTCAACGACGTACTGCGCTGGTTGGGCTATATGCAATAGAACCTTACAGCACGAAGCGGCAAGCAAGTTGCCAATAGATATGCTAAAAGCTGCAAGCAAAAGACGAGTTTTTGCTTGCAGCTTTTGGTATAGAATCACATTTATTGCTGTCCGCTAAAAACGCAATAGGCTTCACTGGCCATAGAAGCCTATTGCGATAGCCGATGAAACCGACTTCATTGCCCATCGAAGCCATGTTTTTTGGTTTCGCACTTAATACTTGAACGAGCTGCCACCAAGAAACTCGCGGAGCAGCGATGTTTGAGGCACAGTATTATAAGGTATCGGGCGGAAATATTTCAGGAACTTCAACAGTCGGCAAGCCTCACTATACTCCTCACGGTTCTCAGGCACCAGTTCAAGCAGCGGTTCCGCCTGACTCTTGATTACGGCAAGCTCAAACAGCATGGCTGTGTTGAACATTGCGTCGGCGTTTTCCTGATACGGAAATATCCATTTCGTTTCTCCCTCACGCACCGACGGCCACCGGCGTATGGTTTCCTGTGCACTCACACCCCTGTACTTGTAGTCGCGTATGATGCGGCGCAGCAGTCTGTTGTCGGTAGTGGGCACATAGTTGTGCAAATCGATGAGTATAGAGGTCAGCGCAGAAGCATACACACGAAACTTCCGGCTGTCGGGCACCTGTGAGGTGAGTTCCGGGTTGAGCGCATGAATGCCTTCCACCACAAGAATGTCGTCTTTGCCGAGCCTAAGCCGTCGTCCACTGCGCTCGCTACGTCCTGTCTGGAAGTTGTACTTGGGCAGCTCCACCTCTTCTCCGGCAAATAGAGCATTCATTTGTGTGTTCAAAAGCGGCAGGTTGAGGGCATACAGACTCTCAAAGTCGTAGTCGCCGTTGTCGCTCTTTGGTGTCTTCTCACGGTCAACGAAGTAGTCATCAAGCGAAATCGGCACGGGGCGCAGTCCGCTCGCAAGGAGCTGTATTGACAAACGCTTGCACGTTGTGGTCTTACCGCTCGACGACGGACCGGCGATGAGCACCATACGCACATCATCGCGCCGATCGGCTATCGTGTCGGCTATCTTTGCTATCTTCTTCTCCTGCAACGCCTCCGACAGATTAATCAGCGGAGTGGTCATGCCCTTGTCTACGGCTTCGTTCAAGTCTCCTATTGTACGAAGTCCAAGCAGCGACTGCCAGTGGTGGTGTTCCTTGAATATGTCGAACATCTTGTCCTGGCGCACCTTGGGAACGAGCTTCGAAGGGTCTTCAGTTGACGGCACACGCAACAGAAGCCCGTCGTACATACGCTCCAGCCCGAACAGTTTCAGTTCGGAAGTGTTGGTCAGGAGCGAACTGTAATAATAGTCGTAGTAGCCGTCTATATCATAATATGTAGTATATAGCGTTCCTATGCTCTTCAGGAGCTTGACCTTCGAGTCGTGTCCCATAGCCTCAAACAGACCGATGGCCTCTTCGGTGGTACACTCGTGACGGCATATGGGCAGACGGGCGTCGATGATTTTCTGCATGTGCGCCTTGATACGGTCCACATCCTCATCGGTAATGGCGTGGCCTATGTTCATTTCGCAGTAGTAACCGTTGGACACGGGTATGTCTATGCAGACAAATCCGTTGGGGTAAAGGTCGTGTACCGCCTTGCAAAGCACGAAGAAAAGAGTGCGGATATAGGTGCGCTGACCCGACTTGGAGTGCAGGTCAAGAAACTCTACGTCCTTGTTGTGGTAAACACGGAAGTGCATTCCCACCTCTTTGTTGTTCACCTTCGCACTCACAGGTCCGTATTTCATGTCAAGACCGAACTCCTTGAAAATTTCAGAAAGTGTACTCCCGATGCGTACGTCTTTGATTTTTTTGTTATTTTTGCAGCGTATTTGTATTACTTGTTCCATTGTTGTTACAATTAAATAGGTTAGTGAACGTAAAGTTACTTCCTTTTTGCGACAATGCATAACGCTGCATAAACAATTATAACTAAATATGTCGATTTGGATATTTTTTAAGATTATCGGAGCATTGGCTCTGCTTATCTACGGAATGAAGGTGATGAGCGAAGCGTTACAGAAGATGGCAGGTTCACAACTGCGCCACATTCTGGGCACAATGACCAAGAACCGCTTCACCGGTATGCTCACCGGTCTGTTCGTAACCGCCTCTGTGCAGTCGTCAACTGCCACAACTGTAATGACGGTGTCGTTCGTCAACGCCGGACTGCTCACCCTCGCCCAAGCCATATCCGTAATCATGGGAGCCAACATCGGCACAACCCTCACCGCATGGATAATGAGTTTGGGCTTTTCTTTTAACTTCACCAACGTCGTATATCCGGCCTTTGTGCTCGCCATATTGCTCATCTATACTCGCAAGCACCGCTATACTGGCGACTTCCTGTTCGGCATCGCATTCATGTTCTATGCCTTGGCCATGCTTAGCGCCACCGGCAACGAGATGGACCTTGGGCACAACCGCGGACTTGTGGCTTTCTTCAGTTCATGGGATGTGCAGAGCTATGTGACTATAATCGCCTTCCTTGGTATCGGAACCATACTCACCTGCATACTTCAGTCGTCGGCTGCGCTCATGGCAATCACCATGGTGCTTTGTTCAAGCGGCGTGCTGCCCATCTATTTGGGCATAGCTCTGGTGATGGGAGAGAATATCGGCACCACGCTGACCGCCAACCTGGCCGCATTGGGAGCCAATGTTCAGGCCCGCAGGGCAGCCATGAGCCATCTTGTGTTCAACGTTTTCGGCGTTATCTGGGTACTGTGCCTGTTCTATCCTTTCGTCAATATGGTTTGCGGAATGGTCCACTACGACCCGTCGGCGCACGAGCAGCTGAATGCAAATAAGCTGTCTGTGGTGCTCGCAGCGTTCCACACCACGTTCAACCTGTGCAATACCTTTATCCTGATATGGTTCATCCCGCAGATAGAAAAGTTCGTTTGCTACATCATAAAGCCGCGTGCTAAGGACGATGAGGAAGAATTCCGCCTAAAATACATCGGCGGCAACTCCATCATGAAGACTCCCGAGCTGTCTGTACTGGAGGCACAGAAAGAAATACAGTCGTTCGCGGAGCGCATACAAAGGATGTTCAGCCTGGTAAGGGAATTGCTTGGCGTTACTAACGATACAGCCTTCACCAAACTCTTTACACGGATAGAGAAGTATGAGAGCATCACCGACAATATGGAAATAGAGATTGCAAAATATCTCGACAGCGTGAGTGACGCCCATCTAAGCGACGAAACAAAAGCAAAGATACGTGCCATGCTACGCGAAATATCGGAACTGGAGAGCATCGGAGACAGCTGCTACAACATCGCACGCACGATAAACCGCAAGGTGGCGGGCAAGGAAGACTTCACGGAAAAGCAGTATGAGCATCTCAACCAGATGTTTGAACTTACCGACGACAGCCTTTCACAGATGAACGCCCTGCTGCTCGGACGCAAGGATAACTTCGATGCCAACCGCTCGTTCAACATCGAGAACGAGATAAACAACT
>CAVAQY010000049.1:0-19921 GCA_963590865.1 Bacteroidaceae bacterium
CGAGGAATCCAGCCCTATCTTTTGCGGGTTCAAAAAGTTTTAGCGGACAGCAATAATTTAAATCTCCCGTTTTAAGCCAAGGTATATTTCCACCATAATAGTCTTTTCTTAGTCGGCTGGGAGTTGCTCCTGATTGCCATTTCCCGATACTACCCAAAGTTGTTATGCACCATCCACTCGGCACCTTCCCATACTGGGCGTTATCGGAAGCAATTTCTGCCTTCGGATTGATGCGGCGAATTCCATTGTTATTTCGGGGACAAAATCGTACTTTTGCAATCGAAACGAAAAAATGCCGAATAGGACATTTCGAGCAAAAGAGTCCTTGCCTTTATTTTTCCGTGGTTTTGTACCACGGAAAATAAACTGGGCTTATATGACAAAAAGAGGCCTAAAGTAGGTACAAATTGTTGATTTACAATATGTAGTTGAAAGACAGACGGACAAACTTTCAGCAACTGCCAGTAACCGCCAAATACAAAAGGTGCCAAAAATACGCTTGTTTGGAGCATTTGAATATAATGATTACCTTTGCACAAGAGCAAGCCACAACGGCGAATAAGTAGGTGTTCAGAGTTGTTTGATATGGATATGCGCTTTGTTTTTGGCCGTATTTCGGGTTGAAGTGGGAGTGTAGCGAGCTACAACGACCGATGAAAGACGGGCATACAGGCAAAAAGGAAGTGCAGAGACATGTCAAAGTATGATAGGCACCTGCTGACACATAAATGTATACGGATAATTTTGAATACCTACTTAACGACAATCATGGCAGACAAAACAACATACCACTTGCCCGCAGAATGGGCACCACAATGGGGAGTGCAGCTCACTTGGCCGCACGCAGGTACCGACTGGAAACCTATTCTGGACGAGATAACCGCCACATACGTGGACATGGCCGTGGAGATAGCACGGTGCGAACGGCTCATAATAGTAGCTCCCAATCCAGAAGAGGCCATAGCGGCCATAAGGAAGAGAGCCGCAGGTGAGCCGGAGGAGACGCTGGCAAACATCGTGACCATGGATTGCGACACCGACGACACATGGGCACGCGACCACGGATTTATCACTCTTCTGAACCAGGATGGCAAAAGGCTGCTGCTTGATTTCCGCTTCAACGGATGGGGAGAGAAGTTTGCCGCCGAAAAGGACAACGCCATCAACAGGAAACTGTATGACGCAGGGATGGTGGATGGATGCTACGAGAGCCATCTCGACTTTGTACTTGAAGGCGGTTCGATAGAAAGCGACGGCAAGGGAACTGTTTTCACCACTACAAAATGTCTGACAGCTCCCCACCGCAACCAGCCATTGGACAAAGACGCGATAGAACAGAAACTGAAACAGACTCTCCGCGCACAGCGCATAGTGTGGATAGACTATGGAGAACTGACCGGTGACGACACGGACGGCCACATAGACACCCTGGTGAGGGTAGCCCCCGATGACACTCTGCTATATGTGGGAAGCGGAGACGACCCTAACGACGAACAATACGAAGAACTGCGGCTCATGGAACAGCAACTTGCATCGCTGCGTACAGCAGAAGGCAAGCCTTACAGGCTGCTCCGGCTACCCATGCCCAAACCAATCGTGAGAGACGGGGAACGGTTGCCGGCCACATACGCGAACTTTCTCGTGGTGAACGGAGCGGTGCTTTGCCCCACATACGGGCAGGAAGCTGCCGACAGGGAGGCTATGGAGACCATAGCCAAGGCTTTTCCTGGAAGAAAGACAATAGGCATAGACTGCCGAAGCATCATAGTACAGCACGGTTCGCTGCACTGCTGCACCATGCAGATACCGCTCTGACACAATACAATTACCACAGCAAAACTAAAGACAACGACATGAAGGAACTGAAGATAGGAATAGTGCAACAGCACAACACCAATGATATCAAGGACAATACGGACAGACTGGCCGAAAGCGTGGCTCGGCTCGCAAATGACGGTGCTCAGCTCATAGTATTGCAGGAACTGCACAACTCGCTCTACTTCTGCCAGATTGAGGATGTGGACAACTTCGACTTGGCGGAAACCATTCCCGGACCGTCAACCCGACTGTTCAGCGAACTCGCCAAGAAGCACGGCGTGGTGATTGTGACCTCTCTGTTCGAGAAAAGGACGGCGGGACTGTACCACAACACGGCGGTAGTAATAGAACGCGACGGCACGATAGCCGGCACATACCGCAAGATGCACATCCCGGACGACCCTGCCTACTACGAGAAATTCTACTTCACTCCGGGAGACAAGGGCTTCGTTCCTATACAGACCAGCGTGGGACGACTGGGGGTGATGGTGTGTTGGGACCAATGGTATCCCGAAGCTGCAAGGCTCATGGCACTGCAAGGGGCGGAGATACTAATATATCCCACGGCCATAGGCTACGCAGCCAGCGACACAAAGGAAGAACAACAGCGGCAGAGAAGGGCTTGGCAGACGGTGCAACGCGGTCATGCTGTGGCCAACGGACTGCCTGTTGTGGCCGTCAACCGCACCGGCTTTGAACCTGACCCGTCAGGACAGACCGAAGGAATACAGTTTTGGGGGACATCGTTCATAGCCGGGCCGCAAGGCGAACTGCTCTATGAAGCACCGGAAAGCGAGGAGGTATGCGCCATAACAAGCGTGGACATGAACCACAGCGAACAGGTAAGACGGTGGTGGCCGTTCCTTCGCGACCGCCGGATAGATGCCTACGGCGACATCACGCGCCGCTTCATTGACGGAAAAGGCATATTCCCTGTCAAGGAAACATAACCTACCAAACAAAGTATCTTAGGATACTTGGCAATGTATCTTAGGATACTTAGCGATGTATCTTAAGATACTTGGCAATGTATCTTAAGATGCTTCTTCATGCCATTTTTAGCATGCCTTCGTTGGGCAATGAAGCAGGCTTCATCGGCTATCGCAATAGGCTTCGTTGGGCAATGAAGCCTATTGCGTTTTAGCGAACAGCAATAACTTTGAAAAGACAAGCCCGAAGTCCAT
This sequence comes from Bacteroidaceae bacterium, assembly GCA_963590865.1. Taxonomy (GTDB): domain Bacteria; phylum Bacteroidota; class Bacteroidia; order Bacteroidales; family Bacteroidaceae; genus Prevotella. Next base: position 3,003 of record CAVAQY010000049.1, read on the forward strand.
TTTACATTGGGCTTCGGGCTGGAAGTTTTATGCTCTTTTGAGTTTTGGCGGACAGCAACAATCTTGTATAAACGCTGTTCTTTTTTTAGCGCAAGTGGCGGACTATGCCGCATTTACCGGCACGGAAAGAACCGTTTAGTTGTTGACCGTACCGCCCACAATGTCCAACAGTTCGTTGGTAATCGCCTGCTGTCGGCTCTTGTTGTACTGGAGATTCAGCTGACGTATCAACTCATCGGCATTGTCAGTAGCCGCCTGCATGGCCACCATGCGTGCGGCGTGCTCGCTGGCTATGCTGTCGAGCAGTGCAGTGTATATCATCAGATGAGCCAACTTGGGTATCAGTACCCGAAGAACGGAGGGCATATCCGGTTCAACGATGAAGTTGTCGTTGAGCGGCTTGGCCTCAACGGTTGACTTTGAAGCCTGCTGATCCCTACGGCGCAGATACTCCTGAGCCTCACGTGTGGCTACATTAGATGTCAAGTCGCGCTCATGGTCGCGCTCAAGCTCCGAACTAAGGTCTATCGGAAGAAAAGTCTTTCGGGTCAAAATCTGCGAACCGGCACTCTTAAAGTGATGGTAAATCATTTCAACCTTGTCGATTTCGCCGTCAAGAAACTTCTTTCCCAGCTCATGAGCCAAGTCTATGCACTGCTTCACGTTTGGCTTCTCGGCCAGCGACGTGAAGTCACCACCAATGCGGAAGCCAAGTTTAGCCGCCTTCTCAGCCACCTTGCGCCCTATCGGATACACCACTATGTTGTCGTTTCCAAGGTCTTTGTACTCCTCGGCTGTGTGCATCATCATTTTGATGACATTGGCATTGAAACCTCCACACAAACTTCCGTTGGAAGAGAATACAAGCAAAGCGACCCTCTTTACAGGACGCGCAGCACTTAACGAAGTGGCTGCACTGGCCTCAGACGCAAGGAATGTCTTGAGTATGTGCTCCAACATTGTTTCGTAGGGCAACATATTACCAATCATAACCTGCGCATGATGCAACTTTGACGATGCCACCATCTTCATTGCGCTCGTTATCTTCCGCGTACTGTTGACGGAATTGAGACGGGTCTTTATCTCCTTTAGTGACGGCATAGGCTATTAACTTTTATACTGCCCGGCAATATCGGCCATAACAGCCTCTATCGTCTTGGTGGTGTCTTCGTCAATCTTGCCGCTACCCAACGTGTCGATAACCTCCTGATGGGTGGAACGGAGCTTGTCGAGGAATGCATCCTGACACTCACGTATCTTGTCCACCGGCACAGAATGCATCAGTCCATGGACACCGCAATACAATATGGCCACCTGCTCACCTACAGGCATTGGGCTATACTGTGGCTGTATAAGGAGCTGGTTATTTTTGCGTCCACGGTCAAGAGTCATGGCCGTAACGGCATCCATATCGCTGGAGAACTTGCTGAAACTCTCAAGCTCACGATACTGTGCCTGGTCAATTTTCAGTGTTCCTGCCACCTTCTTCATACTCTTTATCTGCGCCGAACCACCTACACGCGACACCGATATACCCACGTTGATGGCGGGACGGAAGCCTTGGTTGAACAGGTCGGTCTCAAGATATATCTGACCGTCGGTGATGGAAATGACGTTTGTGGGGATATAGGCCGACACGTCGCCTGCCTGTGTCTCAATGATAGGCAAAGCCGTGAGCGAGCCACCGCCACGCACATGACCCTTCATGCACTCGGGGAGGTCGTTCATCTTCTCAGCCACTTCCTGCTGGTCGTTGATTCGTGCTGCACGCTCAAGCAGACGACTGTGCAGGTAGAACACATCGCCAGGGTAAGCCTCGCGGCCTGAAGGACGACGGAGTATCAGCGACACCTCACGGTAGGCCACGGCCTGCTTGCTCAAATCGTCATATACGACAAGAGCAGAGAAACCGCGGTCGCGGAAATACTCGCCAATGGCAGCACCGGCAAACGGGGCGTAATACTGCATGGCAGCAGGGTCAGCCGCAGTCGCAGCCACGACAATCGTATAGGGCATTGCACCGTGCTCGCGCAGATTTGACACCAAGGCAGCCACCGTGGAAGCCTTTTGTCCTATTGCCACATAGATGCAATATACTGGTTTGCCAGCATCGTAGAAGCTCTTTTGGTTGATAATCGTGTCAACGGCAATGGCCGTCTTTCCTGTCTGGCGGTCGCCGATGATAAGTTCGCGCTGGCCACGACCCACAGGTATCATGGAGTCAACGGCCTTCAAGCCCGTCTGCAACGGTTCCTTCACAGGCTGGCGGAATATCACACCCGGAGCCTTGCGGTCGAGCGGCATCTCAAAAGCCCCCGAAAGGTCGATGTCACCCTTGCCGTCGATAGCCTGTCCCAACGGGTTTATGACACGGCCGAGCATATTGTCGTTCACGAGTATTGACGCGATGCGCTTGGTGCGCTTTACGACCATGCCCTCCTTTATGCCCTCTGTGGAGCCAAGAAGCACGCAGCCCACATTGTCCTCCTCAAGGTTCATCACGATTGCCATAGTGCCATTCTCAAACTCAAGAAGCTCATTGGCCTCGGCGTTGCGCAGTCCGTAGATTCGGGCCACACCGTCGCTCACCTCAAGGACGGTGCCCACCTCGTCAAACTTCTCGCTGTCGCTGATACCCTTTAGCTCACTGAGAAGCACTTGGGACACTTCGCTTGGTTTAATTTTATCTGACATTGTTTCTTTTAATTCGTGAAAGATTGTGGTAAACTCAACGTTTCAACTGTGCCTGAATGCCGCGCAAACGGTTCTGCACACTGGCGTCAAGTCTGTAAGTGTCATATTCGAGCACGAAGCCTCCTATTATGTCTGGATTAACTTCGGTCTCAAACTGCACAGTTCCCTTAGTCATGCCCTCCACCATCTGGCGCATCTTAAGCTCTACAGCCTCCGACACGGCGACGGCGGTGGTCAACTTGCCGCGGATGATGTTCTTCTGTCGTCTATAAAGAGTCGTGTACGAATTGGCCATGAACTGCAGTATGCCTTCACGACCCTCACGAAGGACAAGGTCGATAAACCTCGTTGTCTGCTCAGAAAGCCCGGTTGCACCGCCCGATGTGGATGTACAGCCACCACAGGCCACAACAAGCAGAGCTTTCTTCTTGTCCTTTGCGAGCATTGGATTGTCTATCGTACGCCTCAAGTCAGGCACATCGATGTAACTCTTGGCCAAAGTCAGCATCTCCTGATACACCTTGTCCTCGGCCTTGGCGTCGGTTGCGGCCTTAAGCAGCGCGCGGGCGTATCTAACCGATATTACTCCTATGTCCATACCAACTTACTTTTTTTCGTCCACAACGACTTCATCCAGCAGCTTATCAATAGTCTCCATCTGCTTTGCCTCGGAAGAAAGCTCCTGACGGAGTATCTTCTCGGCTATCTTCACCGAAAGCTCTGCCACCTGGGCACGTATCTCGCTGATGGCGGCCTGCTTCTCGTTGTCTATCGCAGCCTTAGCCTCAGCCATGAGACGGTTGCCTTCTTCGCGTGCCTTATCCTGGGCTTTGGCCACAATGGCGTCACGCGTTTCGGAGGCCTCTTTCATTATCTGAGCCTGTTTCTGGCGAGCTTCCTGCAGAATGGATTCTCCTTCTTTCTGGATGTTCTCCAAACGGATGTTGGCCTGATGCGCTTTCTCAAGACTCTCGTCAATATACCGTTTCCGCTCGTTCACCATCTTTACAATGACGGGAAATCCGAACTTCCACAGTATGCCGAGCACACAGAGGAAGACAACAGTCATCCAGAAGAATAAACCAAAATCTGGCGTTATTAATGACATAAGCTGGACGCAAAGATGATTATACGAACAGAGCGAGGATAGATATAATCAAGGTGAAGAAGGTTGCACCCTCAACGAGGGCGGCAGCAACGATCATTGAAGACTGCAGCTTTGACTGCATCTCCGGCTGACGTGCCATTGCGTCCATTGCCTGGCCACCAATCTTACCGATACCGATACCAGCACCGATAACTGCCAAACCACCACCTACTGTTGCGCCGAGTTTTGCAAGAGCGTCGGCTGCCAAAATTACTGCTAAACTTGTCATAGTCGTAAAAATTAAAGTTGTTAAGAATTTATTCTGTTATTGTTTTTTGTTTGTAACACGTCCCTACACGCTCGGTATTACTCTGCGTGAGAGTGGGACATGTTGATGTAGATTGCTGAAAGCAGGGTGAACACCATTGCCTGGATGTAGCAGACAAGGAGTTCGAGGAACATCATGAAGATGCTCATCAGTATGCTGACTGGAGTGATGATGCCACCGAGCAGGTTGCCCATGAAGCCGCCCAGGCCGAACATGATGAATATCATGCAGGAGAGGGAGATGGCGATGGCGTGGCCCGCCAGCATGTTGGCGAAGAGTCGGACCATCAGTACGATAGGCTTGATGAAGACGCCGAAGAGCTCGATGACTGGCATCAGGGGCACTGGGCACTTGAGCCATGTCGGTACTTCCGGCCAGAATATTTCGCGCCAGTAGTGTCCGTTGCCCGTCACGTTGGTGATGAGGAAGGTGCAGAGCGCCAAGCACGCCGTTACGGCGATGTTGCCCGTCACGTTGCCGCCTCCCGGAGGGAACGGTACAACTCCCATCAGGTTGGCGAAGAAGATAAAGAAGAAACAGGTAAGCAGATATGGAGCATACTTGTCTGCCTTCTCGCCGAGAGTGGACTTGATGAGGTCATTGTATATTGACATGATGAACATGTGCATCATTCCAGTAAAGCCTTTTGGTGCAGGGGCATCCACTTTGTGCGTCTTGCACCAACGGGCGGGAATAAGGACACACAGCAGCAGTATGATGGCATCTATGAAGAGCACGCACACCTGCTTGGTTATGGAGATATCCAGCAGAACGGGTTTCAGTTCGTCGCCGACCTGCTCCACTATCTGGCCTTTCTCGTCCTCAGCTCCCTTGATGTAGAATCCGTCAGGTCCCTTGCGCAACAGCTCTGCGTTTGGCTCGTGTTCAAACTGCGAACTGCACATCACATGGAAGCCGCTCTGCTCGCTATAAAATATCATTGGCAGGTATATGACTACAGGTTTGCCTCCAATGTCTGTAATATGCCATTGGTATGCGTCCTGCACGTGGCCAAACAACACCTCCTTGAGGCTGAAGCCACCCTCTTCCTTCTCGTTTCCGGCTGCAAAGGCAGGAGAGAAAGCAAATGTTACTGTCAGCGCAAGCAATAAGGTTCTGAGATATTTCATTGTTTGTGGTTTTCTTTATTATTTATGTCTGGAAGAACAATAGAAGTATACGGTGTCGAACACCAACAGCAGCATGTATACCGTAAGGAATATCAGGGTGAACGTTTTCAGCGTTTCCCTGTCTTCGTGTATGATATAAGCTGCCACCGCGAACACTCCGAGCGAAGCGACCATCCTGACTATTGTCGTGACAAAGAATGCCTTCGGCATCAGTTCGGGCGACGAAGCCTTTAGCGTTCGCCATACCATGATGGAACCGCCCGTCAATACTGCATGCAGCAGCAGGGTGATGAGGAGTAATGTAAGCAGCATGGTGTGTGTATGTACTTTATTCTTCTGTCGGTTCGCACTCTACGCAGAGGCTCACCTCGTTCTTCAACACCTCAACAAATCCTCCGGCTACGCCTATCTGCACACGCTCGGCAGCTCCTTTCGGAGCATACTCCACTGTGCCATTCTGCAAGGCGGAAATAATTGGTGCGTGGTTGTTGAGAATCTCAAATTCTCCCACTATGCCCGGCACCTTTACCATCTCTACTTCTCCGTCGAATAGGATTTTCTCGGGTGAAACAACTTTCAGTTTTAGCATAAGCCATGAGTTCTTTTACTGTTTTATTACGGCCGGTGCGCGTTGTATTTGTAGGCAGCTCACCGGCCGCTTTTCTTAGTTGACGGTTGCTCAGCACGACTCCCCTGCGTCCTCATACATAATAAGGTATTGCGAAAAAGAGCCGCACAGGGGCTTAGGCGTTGGCCTGTGCCAGCAACTTCTTGGCTTTCTCCTTGGCATCCTCTATCGTACCCACGTTGAGGAATGCCTGTTCGGGCAGGTCGTCCACCTCGCCGTCAAGTATGGCGTTGAAGCCCCTGATGGTGTCTTCAATCGAGACCATTACGCCAGGCAGACCTGTGAACTGCTCGGCCACGGCAAACGGTTGCGACAGGAAACGCTGCACACGACGGGCGCGGTTCACGGTGAGCTTGTCCTCGTCGGAAAGTTCGTCCATACCGAGAATGGCTATGATGTCCTGCAACTCGTTGTAACGCTGCAACAGCTCCTTCACCCTCTGTGCGCACTCATAGTGCTCCTTGCCCACGATGAGCGGGTCGAGGATACGCGACGTACTGCCCAGCGGGTCAACGGCAGGGTATATACCAAGCTCGGCTATCTTACGGCTAAGCTCCGTAGTGGCGTCCAAGTGGGTGAACGTTGTGGCCGGAGCCGGGTCGGTCAAGTCGTCAGCCGGCACATACACAGCCTGTACCGAAGTGATTGAACCTTTCTTGGTTGACGTAATGCGCTCCTGCATTGTTCCCATCTCGCTGGCCAGTGTGGGCTGATAACCTACGGCCGAAGGCATACGTCCGAGCAGGGCTGACACCTCTGAACCGGCCTGTGTGAAACGGAAGATGTTGTCGATGAAGAACATTATGTCGGCAGCCTCGCCGTCCTTGCCGCCGTGGTCGCGGAACTCCTCAGCCACAGTAAGTCCGGAAAGAGCCACCGAAGCACGTGCTCCTGGCGGTTCGTTCATCTGTCCATAGACGAGTGTGGCCTGCGACTTCTTCAGTTCCTCAGGGTCAACGAGTGACAAGTCCCACTTGCCTTCGTCCATTGCCTTACGGAACTTGTCGCCGTAGCGGATTACGCCCGACTCTATCATGTCGCGGATGAGGTCGTTGCCCTCACGTGTGCGCTCTCCCACTCCGGCAAACACAGAGTAGCCGTTGTGTCCCTTGGCGATGTTGTTGATAAGTTCCATGATGAGCACGGTCTTGCCCACACCGGCACCGCCGAACAGACCAATCTTTCCACCTTTCATATAAGGCTCCAACAAGTCTATCACCTTGATACCGGTTGCGAGCATCTCCTTGTGTGTTGACAGTTCTTCAAACTTTGGAGGCTCACGGTGTATGGGATATGCGCCCTTCATGTCGAGGTCTTTCATGCCGTCAATGGGCTGGCCGATAACGTTAAGCATACGCCCCTTTATCTGTTCGCCCGCCGGCATGACTATAGGCGAGCCTGTGGGCACCGCCTCCAGACCGCGCTGCAAGCCGTCGGTGTTGTCCATAGCCACACAGCGCACCGTGTCCTCACCTATGTGTTGCTGTACTTCAACCACGAGTTGCCGTCCGTCCGGACGTTTCACGGTCATTGCCTCGTGTATCTTTGGCAGTACTTTCTCAGGATCCTGTCCGTTGGTATCGAAATACACGTCTATCACAGGACCGATTATCTGGGAGATGTGCCCAATGAATTGTGACATAATATAATTGCTTTTGTTAGTTTACTTGCTTTTTTATTCCTTGGCAAAGATAACAAGAATAAGACGAAATGGTGTCAACAAATTCCGCATTTATCCATTGTTATACCATTTTTGCAGCCTTTTGTACCATTGAAACGACCCTAAGTAATGTCTAAAAATCAGCTTGCGCAACTTAATTTTTGAACAGTACTAAATACTCAACTCATCAAGCACTTTTATGAGCTTCATGTCGAGCGGTTTGTCGGTGCGTATGGCGTCGCTGAACGGCACATACACCACTTCGTTGTTTCTCACTCCCACCATCACATTGCGCTGCCCCTGCATTATGGCCTCTACAGCCCCCACTCCGGTGCGACTGGCCAAGATGCGGTCGTGGGCTGTGGGACGGCCTCCGCGCTGCAGATGGCCGAGGATAGAGACGCGCACGTCGTAGTCGGGAAACTCCTTGCGCACACGGTCGGCATAGTAAAGAGCACCGCACTTGGGGCTTTCCGACACTATGACGATGCAGCTCTTCTTCGACTTGCGTATTCCGCGTTCCATGAAGCGTGCCAACTGATCCACGTCGGTGGAGTCTTCTGGTATGATGGCTGCCTCGGCACCACTGGCTATGGCGCTGTTTTGTGCCAGAAAACCGGCGTCACGTCCCATCACCTCAACAAAGAATATGCGCTCGTGGCTCTGCGCCGTGTCGCGTATGCGGTCAACGCACTCCACAATAGTGTTCATCGTCGTGTCGTAACCGATGGTTGAGTCGGTGCCATACAGGTCGTTGTCTATCGTTCCGGGCAGACCTATGCAGCAGAAGTCAAACTCCTGCGCAAACAGTTTGGCGCCCGTGAGCGAACCGTTGCCGCCTATTACCACCAGCGCATCAATCTCTTCCCTCTGAAGAGTCTCATACGCCTTCTGCATTCCTTCGGGAGTCATAAACTCCTTGCTGCGGGCAGTCTTCAGGATTGTGCCGCCCTGCATTATTATACCGCTCACGTTCTCGGTGGTGAACGGAGCCACTTCGCCGTTTATCAGTCCGTCATATCCGCGGTAGATGCCCTTTATCTTAAATCCGTTGCATATACCTGCACGTGTCACGGCCCTTATTGCGGCGTTCATTCCTGGAGCGTCGCCACCCGAAGTGAGCACTCCTATAGTCTTAATCCTTCCCATAATCTTTCCTCCTTGCTTGACTGTTGTACCTTATTATATATGTGTATGTTTAGTTTCTCTTTAGTGTCGGCATCCACTCAACAACCCATCAGCAGAGCCTCGCCCCACAGTATGGCAAGTCCTGCCGCCCATCCTGCTAGCACCTTGGCCGAACAATGTGTCAGATACCATCCCACCCTCATGCGCTCCATCTTCATCAGAGCCAATCCGCTCGCCGTGGAGAAGCATAACAGGCCACCGCCCACAGCTGTGGAATAGGCCGTTATCTTCCAGTATATCCCATTTTGCGCGAAGCAGTCGGCGTAGCCGCCGGCCCCAAGCGTCTGCACGGTGTCTGCCACAGGATAGAGAGACACGTTGGTGAGAAACACCGTAAACGAGTCAACCACCGCACTCACCAGTCCGGATGCCGCTCCCATGACCCACACATCGTGTACGTTGACGTCGAGCCACTCTGCCACGGAACCGAAAAAGCCTGTCTCCGCCACCACTCCCAATCCGAGAGATATTCCCATAACAAAGAGCATCTGCTGTATCGTGCCGTATTGGAGCACCCGGGGAAAGCGTCGCTGTATCATCTGGTCGGCGTTCATCAGTTTGCGGTTGAACACCTCGTTGACAACCCACAGCACCGACAGCACACACAGCGCACCGAGAAACGGGCTTAGCTTGGTTATCGTATGGAATGTGGGTATGAACCACAGTCCGCCTATGCCCACAAAGAGCATCAGCGCACGCTGCCAGCGGTTCAGGTTGGTGTCGTCGCCTCTATACGGCACCGCCGGCCATTCCACGTCAAGCCGTTCGGGCAATGTGCGTCCCAGCATCCATGTTGGCAAAGCCCATGCCACTATTGCCGGCAGAGCCAAATAGGCCGAAAAGTCGGTGGCCGTCACAGCTCCGTTACCCCACAGGACTATGCCGGCAGGGTCGCCTATCACGGTGAAACATCCTCCTGCGTTGGCCGCAAGCACTATTGCGCAGCCTATGGTCATGCGCTGACGGCGGCTCTGCACTATCGAACGCATGATAACGAGCATCATCGTTGCCGTGGTGAGATTGTCAAGATTGGCAGAGACAACGAATGTGACGGCAGTAACCGTCCATAGCAGCCGGCGACTGTTGCGTGTGCGCATCCACTCGCTTATGAAGTCGAAGCAACCGTTGTTGTTGAGTATCTCCACAATGGTCATCGTGGACAGAAGGAAGAGCACCACGCCCGCCGCTTTGCCCACATATTTCAGGAAGATACCGTTGAAGATGTACTCCTTGACTGCCTCGCTCGAAGCCGCCTCGCCGTCAAGGAAGGTGAGATATTCGGTCTGGTGCTGCTGCATCACAAAGTCCGAACCGTAACAGACGTAAAACACCCAACCCACTGTTCCCATGAATATGGCCACTGCGGCCCTGTTCACCTTGGTAATGTGGGCTGTAGCTATCAGAAGATAGCCAAACAGCAGTATTATGACGAGAACCAGCGTCATGTGTGTCTCACGTACAAACTTCCGCAAAGATAGCAATCTTTATCCAAAAGTCAGCAAACCGTAAGCATAATTGTAAACTTTTAGCGAGTTTTTTATCACGAATGTCATACCTTCTATACAATAAAGAGAGCTTCGTTGCCCAATGAAGTATCCGTGGTCAAAAAAAACTCCATGAGAAATCGCACGAAATCGCACACTATCTCACGACCGCCCCACAGGATGTAGTAACTTTGCATCGTGAGAAGAACAGGACACAAATCCCAAACAAAATCCCGAACGCATCCCGAACGCATCCCGAAGGACTCGTGCGTGGTTAGCCTCCGCACCCAACACCATAACCAACCATCATAATTCACCATCATCACCAACATCAAAATACCATGAAAGACACTACAAAAGACACCGTCAAGACTGTCATGCAGTTCGTAGCCAACAGCCCCACAAGCTGTCAAGGCTGACGGGGTGCGACTGGACATGCTGACGACAAGTCAAAGCCTGAAGCCTGCACTCCTGTTTGCGGCCAATGGAGGATTATTCTACATCTTTTATGTATGCCTTTAAGTGTTTTTAATTACCTTTGCATACTATATCCATCATTCATACATCAGTGAAAAGCGAAGAGACAGACATACTGAACCATATAGAAACCCCTTACGACCTGCGGAAACTGGCGGAAGAACAGCTTCCGAGGCTGTGCCGTGAGCTGCGGGAGGACATTGTGAAGGAGCTTTCGGTCAATCCGGGCCATCTGGCTTCGAGCCTCGGCGTGGTGGAACTGACCGTTGCGCTGCACTATGTCTACAACACGCCCTATGACCGCATAGTGTGGGACGTGGGACACCAGGCTTACGGCCACAAGATACTTACCGGGCGCAGGGAACGGTTCTGCACCAACAGGAAGCTGAATGGTCTGATGCCGTTTCCATCACCGCAGGAGAGTCCCTACGACACATTCGTTTGCGGCCACGCAAGCAACTCCATCTCGGCGGCACTCGGCATGGCCGTGGCCGAAAAGGAAAGGGAAGAGGAGGCAAAAAAGCTGCCAGCCGACGGGCAGACACAGGCTGAACGGCATGAGCCGCGCCACATAGTGGCCGTGATAGGCGACGGAGCCATGAGCGGCGGACTGGCTTTTGAGGGTCTGAACAACGTTTCGTCAACGCCGAACGACATTCTCATAATACTCAACGACAACAACATGAGTATTGACCGGAGTGTCGGGGGCATGAAACAGTTTCTCATAGGACTGAACACCAACAAGACATACAACAAAATACGCTTCAAGGCTTCGCAATGGCTGCACTCCAAAGGTTACCTGGAGGACGACCGCCGCAAGGGACTCATAAGGTTCAGCAATGCCATAAAGTCGGCCTTCAGCCACCAGCAGAACATCTTTGAGGGACTGGACATCCGCTATTTCGGTCCGTTCGACGGCCACAACGTCACGGAACTCACACGCATACTCCGACAGCTGAAGGACATGAAAGGCCCCAAGCTGCTGCACCTGCACACCGTGAAAGGCAAAGGCTACGCCCCGGCAGAGAAGTCGGCCACCGTGTGGCACGCTCCGGGAAAGTTCTGCGTGGACACGGGAGAAAGGCTTGTGCACGACTGCACGGGCGAACCGCCGCGCTTTCAGGACGTGTTCGGAGAGACGTTGCTCGAACTGGCTCAGTCAAACCCGAAGATAGTGGGAGTGACACCAGCCATGCCCACGGGCTGCTCCATGAACATAATGATGAAGGAGATGCCCAAACGGGTGTTTGACGTAGGCATAGCCGAGGGACACGCCGTGACATTCTCTGCCGGAATGGCAAAAGAGGGTCTCATGCCGTTCTGCAACATTTACAGTTCGTTTGCCCAACGGGCTTACGACAACATCATACACGACGTGGCCATACTGCACCTGCCCGTGGTTCTGTGCCTTGACCGCGCCGGACTCGTAGGCGAAGACGGAGCCACCCACCACGGAGCGTTTGACATTGCGGCTCTGCGCCCCATACCCGGACTCACCATTGCGTCGCCAATGGACGAGAAAGAACTGAGACGGCTCATGTTCACCGCCCAGTTGACCGACAAAGGACCGTTCGTCATACGCTATCCTCGAGGCCGCGGGTCGTGCGTGGACTGGCGTTGCCCGCTCGAAGAGATTGCGGTTGGCACAGGGCGGAAACTCAAGGACGGAGCCGACTTGGCCGTGCTGACCATAGGACCCGCAGGCACTACAGCCGCCCAGGCGATAGCCGAAACGGAGGAAGCCCATCCGGAACTGACCATAGCCCACTATGACATGAGGTTTGTGAAGCCGCTCGACGAGAAGATACTCGACGAGGTGGGACGGAAGTTCCAGCGCATCGTGACCGTGGAAGACGGCGTGCGCACAGGCGGAATGGGCACAGCTGTGATGGAATGGATGGCCGACCACGGCTACAGACCGCAGATAGTCAGGCTCGGTCTGCCCGACTCGTTCGTGGGCCACGGCACGGTGGAACAGCTCAAGCACCTGACAGGAATAGACAAAGAAGGCATCAAGCAGCATTTGGCATGAAGATTATCATAGGCGGAGCGGGAGCCGTGGGCACGCATTTGGCCAAGCTCCTGTCGAAAGAACGGCAAGACTGCGTGCTGATAGACGAAAGCGAGGAGCGGCTGGAGGAGCTTGCCGACCACGACATACTCACCCTGCAAGGTTCGCCCACCAGCATAAAGACGCTGAAGGAGGCAGGAGCGGAGAATGCCGACCTGCTCGTGGGGGTTACTCCCGACGAGAGCCGCAACCTCAACGCCTGCATACTGGCTCATGCCTTGGGCACACGCAAGACTGTGGCGCGGATTGACAACTACGAATACCTCGCCCCACAGCTCAAACCGTTCTTCAAAAACCTTGGAATAGACTCGCTCATCTACCCGGAGGTGCTTGCCGCCACCGACATCAACAACGGTTTGCGCATGAGCTGGGTGAGGCAGCGATGGGATGTACACGGCGGAGCGCTGGTAATGCTCGGAGTGAAGCTTAGGGAAACCTGCGAAATACTCAACAGACCGCTCCGCGAACTTTGCGGTGCGGAAGACCCCTACCACATTGTGGCCATCAAGCGCAGCGGAGAAACCATCATTCCGGGAGGCAATGACGAACTGCACAATCTGGACTTCGCCTATTTCATGACAACCAAGGAATATATTCCCTACATACGCACAGTCTGCGGCAAGGAACACTATGCCGACGTGAAGAATGTGATAATGATGGGAGGCGGAAAGACTGCGGTAAGAGCGGCTCTGACCACACCCGACTACATGAACGTGAAGATTGTGGAGACCGACGAACGCAGATGCGAGAAGCTGAACGCCCTGCTGAACGAGACGGACACCATGGTGATACACGGCGACGGGCGTAACATAGACCTGCTCATTGAGGAAGGCATAAAGAACACACAGGCTTTCGTGGCCTTGACCGGCAATGCGGAAACGAACATTCTGGCCTGCATGACGGCAAAGAGGCTCGGCGTGAGAAAGACCATAGCCATGGTGGAAAACCTCGACTATGTAGGCATGGCCGAGGAGCTGGATATCGGCACGATAATCAACAAGAAGACAATAGCGGCAAGCCACATCTACCAGATGTTGCTGGATGCCGACGTGTCGAACATGCGCTCGCTGATGACGGTAGATTCGGAAGTGGCCGAGTTTACAGCTGCGGAGGGTTCCGCCGTGACGCGCAAACCGGTGAAAGACCTCGGGTTGCCGTTGGGAGTGGCCATTGGCGGACTGGTGCGCAATGGCGAAGGCATGCTCGTGAACGGTAATTCGCAGATACTTCCGGGCGACTCCGTAATGGTGTTCTGCCACGAAAACAACATGAAAAAGGTGGAGAAGTTCTTCAAGCAACGCTCACTATGGTAGATTTCCGCATCGTTTCAAAAATCATAGGCCAGCTGCTTCTGCTCGAAAGCGGACTCATGACGATTTGCGTGGTCATGGCTTTCTGCTATGGGGAGGACGACAAGATGGCCTTGCTCGTGTCGACGGCTGCCACGGCATGCGCCGGAATGGCGTGCAAATACTTCGGGCGCAACGCCGGAAACGACATGAACCGGCGCGGAGCCTATCTGGTGGTGACTTCCACATGGATTGTCTTCAGCCTCTTCGGTATGCTGCCGTTTATCTTGGGCGGCTACATAACCAACGTTGCCGACGCCTACTTCGAAACCATGTCGGGCTTCACCACCACCGGAGCCACCATCATAGACAATGTGGAAACCATGCCGCACGCCATTTTGTTCTGGCGTTCGCTGACCCAATGGATTGGCGGTTTGGGCATAGTGTTCTTCACCATTGCCGTATTGCCGTCGGTTGTGGGCGGAAGTCTAAGGGTTTTTGCCGCCGAAGCCACCGGGCCGCTGAAGACAAAGATGCACCCGAGGCTCAGCATGAATGCAAAATGGATATGGACAGTTTACATTGCGCTGACCGTGGCCTGCGCCCTTGCGTTCAAGATGGCGGGCATGGACTGGTTTGACAGCGCCAACTACTCCATGTCAACCACAGCCACAGGCGGTTTTTCCACCCACAACGACAGCACGGAGTTCTTCCATTCACCGGCCATAGAGTATGTTGCCATCGTGTTCCAGTTCATTGCCGGAATGAATTTCACATTATTGTACATGGCCATCTTCAAGGGTGACGTACGCAAACTGGCCCGCAACTCGGAGTTCAGACTGTATGCTTCGGTTGTGGCGGTGGCCTCCGTATGGATAATGTGGCTTCTTATGAGCCGATGCGGCTACGATTGCGAGCATGCGCTGCGCTGTGCACTCTTTCAGGTGGTGTCGTTCATCACCACAACCGGACTGTTCAACGACAACGCCGGGGCTTGGCCGCACATAACATGGGTCATTCTCTGCGGTTGTATGCTTCTCGGAGCATGCGCAGGATCCACAAGTGGTGGCTTCAAGTGTGTGCGCGGAGTGATGATACTCAAGGTGATGCGCAACGAATTTCGCCGCATACTCCACCCAAATGCGGTGCTGCCCATAAAGATGAACGGACAGAACGTGCCGCAGTCGCACGTGCCTACCCTGCTCACGTTCTTCACTTTCTACATAATGATGTGCCTCATAGCGGCAACGATAATGATTGCCGCAGGCATAGACAGCACCAACGCTGTGACCATCGCCATCAGTTGCATGAGCAATGTGGGTCCGACACTCGGTTCGGAAATAGGCCCTGTGATGTCGTGGAGCATGCTTCCCGACGGCATCAAGTGGGTTTGCTCGTTTCTGATGCTCGTAGGCCGACTGGAGATAATGTCGGTTCTGGTGCTGTTCACACACAGTTTCTGGAAAGACAGCTGACCCACTTGGTGCTCAATACATAATACAGACAATATAAAAAAGAAAAAATACGGATATGAATATAGACAAAATATTACGCTTCAAGCCCATACTGAAACAGACAATTTGGGGTGGCAACAGAATAGCTACGCTCAAGCATATAGACAACCCGCCGGAACAGGTGGGCGAAAGCTGGGAGATTTCCGGAGTGAAAGGCAGCGAGTCAACGATAAGCGGCGGAACCTATGACGGCAAAAACCTTACAGAACTGGTGAAGGAGCAGAAAGGCAACCTCGTTGGCCAGGACAACTACGACAGGTTCGGTGACTACTTCCCGCTACTCATCAAGTTCATCGATGCGTCAAAGGACTTGTCGATACAGGTACACCCGTCTGACGAGCTGGCACGCAAGAACGGACTGGAAAGAGGCAAGACCGAGATGTGGTACATCATGGACTCTGCGCCGACAGCCAAGCTGACGTGCGGTCTGAAGGAAACGATAACGCCCGAAGACTATAAGCGCATGGTGGACGACGGCACCTTTTGCGATGTCCTGAATGAGTATCCCGTCAAGGAAGGCGACTGCTTCTTCATCCCTGCCGGACGCATACACAGCATCGGTGCCGGATGTCTTCTTGCGGAAATACAGGAGACAAGCGATGTAACATACCGCATATACGACTTCAAACGCAAGGACAAGGACGGCAACTATCGGCAGTTGCACATCAAAGAGGCGGCAGAGGCCATAGACTACAGCGTGGCTGATGACTATCGCACCACTTACGATGCCGAAAAGGACTGCCCCGTGCAACTCGTAAGTTGCTCTCACTTCACGGCCACCCTATATGAACTTACCGAGTCCATGACGCTCGACTACTCCGAACTGGACAGTTTCGTTATCCTTATATGCACTAAAGGAAACGGAACGATAACGGACGAGGACGGCAACACCACACCCTTCGCAGCCGGCGACACCGTACTGCTGCCAGCATGGGACAATCAAGTGACCGTGGAAGGCAGAGTCACATTCCTTGAAACATACGTTTAGACGGCCAAAGTTTGCAACCGCATACAGGCAAAAAGAAAGTGCAGAGACATGTCAAAAGTACAATAGGCATTTGCTGATGTATACTTATGTACGAATAATTTTGAACGCCTACTTATCAATGCAAAATTATTCGTATCTTAGCGGCATGAAACTTGAAAGGCTGTGAGACTATGGTGGAAATAGTGAACAAATATCCCGTGGGGATACAGACATTCGCAAATATTCGAGAGGACGGCTATCTCTATGTCGACAAAACGAAATACATAGTTGACTTCCTCGTAAAGGGCATGAAGTACGTCTTTCTTAGCCGCCCCCGACGGTTCGGCAAGTCGCTCTTTGCCTCAACTCTTCAGGCTTATTTCGAGGGACGCAAGGAGCTGT
>CAVAQY010000050.1:0-19489 GCA_963590865.1 Bacteroidaceae bacterium
TAAAATTACTGTACGAAGATACCAATAATAAATGACTCCACGCAACGATTTATTTTTTTTAGTACTGTTACAAAAAAGTGTAACTATTCAGCAAATTTGCGCCCAGAAGGGGCGTGGGATTCTATGAGTGGACTACCACTGACCAGTTACAAAAACAAGTTGCGCAAGTCCGCCCCGTAGTTTGGTTGGTTTGCCAACTTTTTGAAAGAACATTGCGAGCTAAGCTCAAACAAAAAAGTCAGGGGAGTGTGATGTTTTCGACATCCACATGCTCGTGCATGAAGATGCGGGCCGACTCACGGAAACGGTCGGGATTTTCGGTGGTAAGGTAATGTACACGTCCGCCACGCGAGCATTTGGCCTCCATCTCCGGGTGGCGTACAAAGTATTGCTTCAGGCTTTCGGCCACATATTCGCCCTGCGGCACTATGCGTATGCCGGGATTCACATACTTGAGTATCTTCGGCATGAGCAAGGGATAGTGGGTGCAGCCGAGGATGATGGCGTCAATGAGGCTGTCCTTCATCATCAGCTGGTCTATACGTTTCTTCACAAAATAGTCTGCGCCGGGACTGTCAGCCTCGTTATATTCCACGAGCGGCACCCAGAACGGACAGGCCACACCGGAAACGATGATGTCGGGAAACAGCTTTTGTATTTCCAGAGTATAGCTCTCGCTCTTTATCGTACCCTCGGTGGCCAACACACCTACGTGGCGCGTGCTGGTGAGCGACCCTATCACTTCCGCCGTTGGCCGTATTATACCGAGCACACGGCGCGAGGGATCTATCTGCGGCAGATCGTTCTGCTGAATGGTGCGCAGAGCCTTAGCCGATGCGGTGTTGCATCCGAGAATCACCAGATGGCATCCGCGTCTGAACAGGTCAACCACGGCCTGGCGCGTAAACTCATAGACCACGTCAAACGAACGTGTGCCATAGGGTGCGCGTGCATTGTCACCGAGATACAGATAGTCGTATTGGGGCAGGAGCTGACGTATACCGTGAAGTATGGTCAGCCCACCATAGCCCGAATCGAATATTCCGATGGGACCCGGAGCGGAAGCGAGCGGTTTGTTCATTTCAAACAGTCTTTTACCAACTGACTGATGTCCCTACCCTGCACGTTGTTGATGTATGGACAGGTATTGTTGTCGGTGTTGATGATGAAGGCAAAACCCTCCTTCTCGCCCACAACCTTCAGTACTGCGGCCAGTTTCTTGTGGAGCGGAGCATAGGCTTCACGCTCGGCCTCAGCCAAAAGGCGGCGGCTGTCATTGCGGAAAGCGGTGTTCTTGGCCATAAGTTCGGCCAGTTCACTCTGCCGTTTCTTCAGTATCGTGGGTGGAAAGTCGCGCTGTCCTTCGAGGAAGTCCTCATACTTGGCGTTGAATTCATCCTCCACACGCTTGGCCTCTGCATCATACCGGTTGCGCAGTTCGACCAGTTGATTCTGCGCTTGCGCATATTCAGGCATACTTTGCAGAGCCTCATTGTAGCTGAAATAGCCGAATTTCATTGGCGTCTGAACTGGTGTTACCGCCGTTGCGGCAACAGTAGCAGCAGCGTTTACGGCAACATTAGTGGCAGCGTTTACTGGTGTCACAGTCCGTGTGCTGTCCTGTGCAGACGCAGCCTGCGGAAGAAACAGGGCGGAAAGTAGTAATAAGTGCTTCATCGGAACGAGGGGAAAAGAGTTGAAAGTGGTTAAAGGCAGACCGTTCTGCCATTGTAGCCTGTTACGGTAGTATTCTTTAGAACCGCCCTAAAAGACAAATGCCAAAGGGTGATATTTTTTAGAACCGCCGTGTAAAGAGATCGGCCTCTGGCCGTATGCCTCATACCGCCGTTGCGGAATTTGACGGGCACGTGGCCAGAGGCCGTCAGGGTTTTATTTGATTCCGAGCTTGGCCTTTACCTGTGCCGTAACGTCGGTGCTCAGCGTAGTGCTGATGTAGGGAACTCCGCCGGCAATATCCATTATGTACACATAGCCGCCGGTCTGGCCTACAGACTTGATTGCGTCAATCACCTTGGTAGTGATTCCCTGCATCTTATCCTGCGAAGCCTTTGCGAGAGCCTGCTGGTTGTCCTGGTAGCTCTGCTGTATCTTCTGGTACATGTCCTGCAACTCCTGCTCACGGCGCTGCTTGATGTTTTCCGGAAGAGTGGCCTTGGCCTTCTCGTAGTCTTCCGACTTCTTTGTCAGTTCTTCCTGCATACTTTTGAGGTCGGCCTCATACTGCTTCTGCAAAGCGTCGATTTCGGTCTTGGCTGTGGCGTATTCGGGCATGGCCTGAATGATTTCCTGAGCGTTGACGTGTCCGAATTTCTGTGCGAATGTTGCCACCGGGGCAAACATCAAAAGCATTAAAAGTAACTTTTTCATCTTTTTGTTGTTGTTATTTTTGTTGTTGATTATTCTAATTGGCGTAGCCGAGCTTTTGCAGCACCTCGTCGCTTATGTCCACCTTGGGACTGGCGAAGATAATGCCGGAGTCGCTTGCACGGTCGAGCACAAGCTGATAGCCGCGCTGGTCGGAGATGTCCTTTACGGCGTTGTAGATCTCATCCTGGATGGGCGACATAAGACTTGTGCGTTTCTTGAACAGTTCGCCTTCAGGTCCAAAATACTTCCGTTTAAGCTCCGCAGCCTGTTTCTCTTTCTCCATTATGGCATCCTGCTTGGCCTTTTTCTGCTCCTGCGACAGAAACACCACTTCGTTCTGGTAGTTCTTGTACATCGTCTGAGCCTCGGTCGACAGAGCCTCAACCTCAGCCTGCCATTTCTTCGACACCTGGCTCAGCTGTTCGTTGGCACGCTCATAGGCCGGAACATTCTTGAGAATGTAGTCCATATCAACCAGAGCGAACTTCTGCGCACTAATTGTCAACGCGAAGACGCATGCTATTGCCGTGAGAAGTATCTTTTTCATTGTTGCCTCCTTTTGGATGGTTTTATTCACTTTAGGGCGGTTCTATAAATTAGCCACAAATTAGCTTTTCATCAGAATTCCTGACCGAGCACGAAGTGGAACTGACTGCCTCCCTTGGTACCCGTTGACAGAGCCTTGTCGAAGCCGTAGGCCCAGTCGATACCCATCAGGCCCACCATTGGCAGGAAGATGCGCACGCCCACACCGGCCGAACGCTTCATGTCAAACGGATTGAACTTCTTTGTGTCGTACCAAGCGTTACCGCCTTCAAGGAACGACAGTCCATAGATGGTGGTGTTGCCCAGCATGAACGGATAGCGCAACTCCAGCGAGAAGCGGTCGTAGGCGTAGCCCGGACTGGAGTAAGGCGTGAGCGATCCGTTCTCGTAACCGCGCAGTCCGATGGTTTCCTGAGCGTATCCGGATGAATAGCCGCTCATTCCGTCACCTCCCACATAGAAGGTTTCAAACGGCGACTTCTTGTATGAGTTGTATGAACCGAGCAATCCCAGTTCCACGCGTGTCATCAGCACGAAGCACTTCTGGCCTCCGGAGAGGGCAGTATAGGTGCGCGACTTGAACTTCCACTTGTGGTATTCAATCCATTTGTACTTCTCCTGCTGCTCCTCACGATACGTTGCCGAGTTGCTGTTGGTGGCCAGGTTGGCGTAATCCTTGCCGTCCCAGAGCGACCATGGCGGAGTGAGCGTCACCGAAGCAGCAAACTCTGAACCGCGGCGCGGGAACAGTTGGTTGTCCGTACTGGTGCGCGACAATGTAATTCCAAGGTTCACGTTGTTACAGTTTCCGTTGGTGATGATGAAGTACTGCCAGTCGCGCAGCATGTAGCGTTGGTACGACAGCGACATCGACAGCTGGAAGTAGTCGTCCGGCCACCTCAAACGCTTGCCCCAACCTATTGAGAGACCGAACATCTTGACATACTTGTCGTCGTCAAGGTAGCTCTCATAGTTGTTGTAATAGTAGTTGTTGTAGCTTCCGCTTCCACTATAGTAATTGTACATGCTGTTCATCCAGCTGCTGTTGTAGTAGTTGCTGTTCACGTCGGTCTGCTTCGAGAAGAATGCGCTCACGCTGAACGCATTGGGACGCTTGCCGCCAAACCACGGAGCTGAGTAGCTGATGCTGTATGACTGATAGTAGGAAGCGTTGGTCTGCGCACTCAGAGAGAGTTGCTCTCCGTCGCCAACGGGCATTATTCCACGGTGCATCCTGTTGCGTCCGAAGAGGTTGCGTATGGAGAAGTTGTTCAGTTTCAGAGCCACGCGGCCTATGACACCCGTCTGTCCCCAACCGAACGACACCTCCACCTGGTCGTTTGACTTCTGCTCCAGGTTCCAGTTTATGTCCACCGTGCCGTCTTCCCTGTTGGGCTGCACGTCCGGGTTCACCTTTTCGGGGTCGAAGAAACCCATCGAGGCAATCTCTCGTGCCGAACGGAAGAGTGCGTCCTTTGAGAAAAGGTCGCCGGGCTTTGTTCTCAGTTCCCGTCGCACCACCTCTTCATAGATTCTGGTGTTGCCGTATATGCGCACGTTGCTGATGTGTGCCTGTGTTCCTTCATAGATGCGCATCTCAAGGTCGATGGAGTCGCCCTCCACGTTCACCTCCGTTGGTGTGAGCCTGTAGAAGAGGTAGCCGTTGTTCCAGTAGTAGTTGCCTATGGCGTCCTCGTCTTCGGTGAGTCGTTTGTTGAGCAGCTTCTGGTTGTACACGTCGCCCTTCTTCATCCCGAGCATGATGTTCAGGTTGTCGGTGGTAGCCACGGTGTTGCCCACCCAGGTTATGTTGCGTATGTAGTATTTCTGTCCCTCGTCAACCTTGACGTACACGTTCACGTGCTTGTCGTCCACAGTCCACACGCTGTCCTCCACTATGTACATGTCGCGGTAGCCCAGCTCGTTGTATTTGTCCACCAGGTTCTGCTTATCCTGCTCATAGCGTTCGTTGGTGAACTTCTTTGACTTCAGGAACGACGCCAGTTTGCCGGCCTCGTGTGTCTTTGCGAATGCTCCCTTGCGAAAGAGTCCGCCCTTTATCTTGCCAGTTGCGAGGTTTTTGTTGCCTTCTATGATGATGTGCTTCACCTTCATCTTCGACTTCTTGTCGATGTTCACGTCCAGTATGACGTGGTTGGGGTTGCCCGCATCGTCCCTCTGCACAAATTCTATCTCCGCATTCTTGTATCCCTTTTCGTCGAAATACTTCTTGGCGAGTATCTTCGCGCGGTCTATCATGTTGGGCGTTATCTGTCCGCCCTTCATTATGCCGAGCTTGGCCTCCATGTCTTCACGCTCCGACTTCTTGAGACCGTTGTAGTTGATCACGCTTACACGCGGTCTGAGCGCAAGGTTCACGCTCAGATATATTTTTGAGTCCACTATGGAGTCGGCCGTTATCGACACTTTCGAAAACAGTCCGTTGCGCCAGTAGCGTTTCACGGCTTCCGTAATGGCGCTGCCCGGCACGGTAATCTCCTGCCCCACAGACAGTCCTGACAGTCCTGTGAGCACATAGTCCTCATATCCGTCCACTCCCTTTGAGGTTATTCCGCCGATGATGCACGTTCTCGGAGTACCGGCATACGAAATGTCAGGGTCCACAATCTTGTTTTGGGCTTCTGTCTGTTGGCTTGCGCTCAGGGCGACAGCCGCCATTGCAAGAGCCTTTCTTATGGGAAACATCCTATTGTCTTATTGTTTGTCGTTTATTGTTCGTGTTCTGTAGCCTCTGTCTGGGCTTCTGTCTTGCCGAAGCGTCTCTGCCTCTTCTGGTAGCTGGCTATTGCTCCTTTCAGTTCTTCCTCGCCGAAGTCCGGCCAGTAGGTGTCGCAGAAATAAAGCTCGGAATAGGCTATCTGCCACAGCAGGTAGTTGGAGATGCGCAGTTCGCCTCCGGTTCTTATGAGCAGGTCTGGGTCGGGCATGAACGACGTTTCCAGCTGTCGGCTTATGCTTTCCTCGGTTATCTCCGTCTCGTCCATTTCTCCGGCTTTCACTTTCGCAGCTATCGCCCTTGCGGCCTTGGTCAGTTCCCACCTCGACGAATAGCTCAACGCCACCACCATTGTCATGGCGTCGTTGGCCGCCGTGTGCTCTTCCGTCTCGCGGAGCTTGCGCCTCACGTCGTCGGGCAGTCTGTCCATGTCGCCTATCACTCTGAAGCGGACATTGTTCTTCATGAATATCTCGTCTTCGAGCGACGACAATACCAGTCCCATCAGGGCAGCCACCTCTGCGGCGGGTCTACTCCAGTTTTCCGTTGAGAATGTGTATAGAGTCAGATACTTGACCCCGAGCCTCACACATTCCGCCGTAATCCTCCTAACGGCGTCCACTCCGGCCTGGTGCCCGTAGCTGCGCTCCTTGCCCCGTTCGTTGGCCCACCGCCCGTTGCCGTCCATTATTATGGCAATGTGCTGCGGCACGCGTTTCATGTCCAATGGTTCTGTCATATTGGTTCTTGTCTGTTTGGCTCCGCTCATTCCCTGTCGTTGTGACACGTTCTGCACTTCGCCATGATGTCATACGTGAGCGACACTTGCAGCGCGCTGTAGCAGTCGGTGTTTTTAAACAGTCCGCTGCTCTTTATCCCGTAGGGGTCGGCCACACCGTCGAGTTTGTCGCTCCCGGTGAAGTGCATCACCCACTCCATGGTCAGGTTGAGTCTCGTGGCCACCTTGTACTTCAGTCCCATGCCTATGGGCAGGTTCATGGCAAAGAGGCTTCCGCTCTCCGGCTTTGCAAATGTGCCGCCGAGACCTATCACTATGTATGGGGTCAGCCTCTTCGCCCCTCTGTATTCGCGTCCTGTGCCGTAGGGCCAGAAGTTGTATTCGAAGCGCACGCTGGCGTCAACCACCGGAGTACTGAAACTGACAGGCGCAACACTTGTCTCCGGATACCACGTCTTTTCGTTTGTCGACGATCCTTTCAGCGTTCCGGAGCTTATGTTCAGCGACAAGGCCGCATACGGGTTGAAGCGGTATTTGCCCACCACCGCCCACATGGGTTGCATCTGTCGTGTCAGACTGCCGTTGAAGTCGCCCTGATAGCTTATCAGTCCTGCTCCCACTCCCACTTCCGCACGGTATTCCGGGTCGGTCTGTGCCGTTGCCCTGCCTGTTGCCACGGCCATAATCATCGCCGTGAGAAAGGTTGCCTTACCGGCCATTGGGAGGTGGAGTGTCCTTTTCACCATCGGTGCGTCACTTTTGCCAGCCCATACTGTTCAGCCGTCCGCGCCACACCTGTCCCGTGCCGCCGCAGACGAGCCAAATATATCCGTCGCCGTCTGCCGTGGCGGCCACGGTTGTGGCGGTCTTGTCAAACGTCGACGGCACATTGTAGCGGCTGTCGCCTTTCCATGTGATTCCGCCGTCGTTGCTTATGTAGAATGTGGCATAGGCCGTGGCCGTGCAAGTGCCCTTGCCTGATCCGCCAAACGCCATTATCTTTCCGTCGTATCCGAACACGCTGAGCGACTCCATACGTGGCAAGGGATAGCCGCTGATGCTTTCGGGACTGAGGAGTACCCATTTCCCCTGTTCCTTCACCTGCGACCGCTCCACTATCTTGCGCCACACCACCGCCTTGTCCATATACAGGCTGTCCTTCTTGTCGGCGCTTTGGTCATAGCCTCCGCGGCTGCCGGCCATCAGCACATAGTCGGTACTGTCCGAATGGGCAAAGGCCATGCTGCACGAAGCGATGTCCTCGGTGGGCAGCAGCGTAGCATCGTCGTCCACGGTGTCGTCCTCCCAACTGCGGCCGCCGTCGGCAGACACTTTCATGGTGCTGTTGCCATCATAGGCATACAGTTCGTCCGACGTGGCTCCCACGAGGCGCAGACCGTCGGCTCCGGCCACGTCAGTAAAGGTATTGCCGTCAGTGGTGTATTTCAGGCTGTTGCCGTCCACAACAAACAGCGTGTCGTCCTTCAGCGCAACATTGGCGTAAGCCTCACCGCCGAGTGTCGTCTCTCCCTTTGTCCAGGCGTTGCCGTCGGTGGTATAGTATATTTTCGTTGACTGTCCGTCGCTTCCTACCAACACTACTTTCCCTCCCATAAAGAATGCCTTTATGCCGTTGAGCGCAGCCACCTCGGCGTTGTCAGGCAAACGGTTCCAGTGGAAAGAGTCGGCAGACTCCTTGTGTACGTTCACCTCCACGGTGTATGTACGCATGTTCTCGCCATTCGAGGAATATACAAATAATGTACGCGGGAGGGTAAAGTCGGTGGAGTCGGTCGTGAGCAATATCTTTATCGAGTCGCTGTTCACGCTCTTTATCGCCGCTACGCCGTTGTTTCTTGACGAATAGCTGCACAGCAACGTTGAAGCGTCGGTACCCACGGGGAGCGAGTCGGTGTTGCTTATGCGCCCGAGGTTCTGGTCGATGTCAAACACATACGAACTCATGCTTGTGTTTGTCACCACGTATGTCGAGTCCCCACCCGTCATCTTCGATGTGGTGTGGTGGATTATTTTCGCCGTTGTTATCTGGAAAGAGGTTATGGCTGCGTCATTATACAGTACTGTTTCCTCGTTCTCATTACTGAGGCACGATGCAAAAATGAGCATTGTCGAAAATAGCAGCCCTAACGAACCGAGATTTCTCATCATCTATGAATGGTATTTTTAGCTGCAAATTTAATCACATTTCTGCAAACATCGGCACATTCACTTGTTTATTAACCAAATTACACTTTCCCTCGCATCGTTTAAATCAAGAATAGAGCAAGAATAGGGTCAAGGTTTTAAAGTCAAGAATTGGAATTAAGAATAGCTGTACAATGGCAAACTTAGTAGGCACAGCAATTCTCCAATTCTCCAATTCTCAAAATTCTTGATTTTGTTTTTGTTCGGGATGCCTTCGGGATCCGTTCGGGATGAGGCCACGGCGGTTCTTGCTCTCGTTTGAGCATTTTTTATTCTCAAATTCTTGACTTTAAAGCCTTGACCTTAATTTCTTGATCTTGATTTTGTTTTTCCGCCAAAGTCTGCTCTTGCCATTCCTGCGACAACTCGGCAAAGAAGTCGTGCTGAAGTAATGTGGAAAAGACGAATAGCAAATCGACGTTCATACTCTTTCGGTGAAACACATTGTACACATTAGAGCGTTCGCACGGTACACGCTGGGCGAGCCAAGCTGCCGTATAGCCCTTTTCGCACATAACCTCGTAAATTCTTCTTCCAATGTTCATGGTACGGTTGTATTAGATTACTCAATCCATATGCGTCCCAGCCGTCTTCGCACGACTGAAACCAGCATTCTTCCTTTGCCATTCCGCACCTCCGTCCCCTTTGCAAGGCCGCGCAGGGAAGAGAAAACATATTCCCTCGTTCCGGAGTGCCGTCGGTTGCCTGCAAAGGTAGAAAAACTTTTAAAATACGCACGCGTACCCCCCCCGATTAACAACCATTAACTTCATTTACCTTTTCACGGGTCTTGCCGGTCGAAAGAATAGTTAACGGCACTACAAGGAGGGCTAACGCCTACTACGAGTAACACCGCCCAGGAGACACAGCCCGAAACACAAGGGCAAACTTAAGAGGTACGGTGCCTTCGCACCATTCTCTATTGCGATTCTTGGTTTACCTCTTCGACAGATCGATTCTTCCTTGATACAATAACAAGGCAAGGAACTGTCCTCTGTTACTAAAGCTTCCACTTAGTTATATTGCATATTGTGCGGCTCCGCCACAATCTTCTGCAAAATTAGAATGTGATTTATTTGGTCGGTCAAAACAAAATGCTTACCTTTGCACTCGCTTTAAGTAGCCAGCGATTTACGGTGGATGTAGTTCAGTTGGTTAGAGCGTCAGATTGTGGTTCTGAATGTCGTGGGTTCGAGCCCCACCCTCCACCCGAAGCGGAAGTTTTCGACTGTCGAAGACTTCCGCTTTTCGTATACGCCCGTCTTCATGGAGTCGCCCACATTATTGTTATAATGAAAGTGGTGTTTGGCCATTGGCGGGAATTGTTGTAACTTTGCAACCCAAAACAAACAACAAAAAAGGACGGCTATGTCATACCTATTTTCATCCGAATCAGTATCAGAAGGACATCCCGACAAGGTGTCAGACCAAATTTCCGATGCCATACTCGACCAGTTTCTTGCCTACGACGACAAGGCGCGCTGTGCAATAGAGACATTCTGCACCACGGGACAGGTGGTGCTCATGGGCGAAGTGAGCAGCAGCCAGTATATTGACCTGCAGACTGTGGCGCGCAATACCATAAAGCGTATCGGATACACCAAGGCCGAATATCAGTTTGACGGCAACTCCTGCGGCATACTGAGTGCCATACATGAGCAGAGTGCAGACATCAACCGTGGTGTTGATAACGGTACCGAGGAGGACCAGGGAGCTGGCGACCAGGGAATGATGTTCGGGTATGCGGTGAACGAAACGGAGAACTACATGCCCGTATCTCTCGACTTGGCGCACCTTATCATGCACACTCTGGCCGACATAAGGAAGCAGGGCAGGGAGATGACATACCTGCGCCCTGACGCAAAGAGCCAGGTGACGGTACAGTACAGCGACAATGGCGTGCCCGAAAGGATAGACACGATTGTGGTGTCTACCCAGCATGATGACTTTGCGTCGGACAGCGCCATGCAGCAAACCATTCGCGAGGATGTTATAAACATCCTGATTCCTAAGGTAAAAGCCCAGATTCACTCCCAAAAGGTGCTCGCCCTGTTCAACAGCGACATAAAGTATTATGTCAATCCCACCGGGAAATTCGTGATAGGAGGTCCTCATGGCGACACCGGACTGACAGGACGCAAGATCATCGTTGACACCTATGGAGGAAAAGGCGCGCACGGAGGCGGTGCGTTCAGCGGAAAGGACTCGAGCAAGGTGGACCGTTCTGCTGCATATGCAGCCCGTTACATAGCCAAGAACCTCGTTGCTGCAGGAGTAGCCGACGAGTTGCTGCTGCAGGTGAGCTACGCAATAGGCATTGCACGGCCAATGAACATATACGTGAACACCTATGGCCGCAGCCGGGTGAACATGACCGACGGCGAAATAGCCGACAAGATAGCTCAGATGTTTGACCTGCGCCCCAAAGCTATAGAGAAAACGCTGAAACTGCGCCAGCCGATGTTCTTTGAAACCGCGGCCTATGGCCACATGGGACGGCAACCGGAAACGGTGAAAAAAACATTCACGAGCCACTACCACGAGACAAAGGAGATGGAAGTGGAGCTGTTTACATGGGAAAAGCTCGACCTTGTTGACAAGATAAAGAAGGAGTTTGGGCTTTAACGGGTGATTCCGACACAAGGTATGCTGCAAGAAGATTCTTTGGCCGATGGTCAGGAACAGGGCGTAGAACTGCACGCAAGGCAGGAGGCAAGGCCGTTGCACCCGTATCAGGTGTTGAGCCGGTTGCCCAAAAACGCCACTCCGGCACAGCAGGACTCTGCCATACAGGCGGTATTTCATCCCAAGGAAATAGCATACAGTTCGTGCCCTGACACTCTTCAGATACCGGGATACGGTGTCGGTAAGAGTGTCGGCGACGTCAATTTACCGCAGTATTATCGGGAAAACTTCTTCTCTTCAGACACCTTACTGCACAAGGAGGTGGACGCGGGGCGCTATGGCGTTGCCGGCGACCCGGTGCCTTATTCCCTTAAGAACGACAATTTCATAACGGTGACGCTGCTCGTCTGCTTCATCGTAAGTCTGGTTTCGTTCGCCAACAACCACCGCTTCTTTGTCCATCAGGCCAAGCGGTTCTTCCGCAAACCGCGCGTTGAGGACAAGGGCGACACGTATACATCAAACGAGATGCGCTTCCTGCTCTTCCTCGCCGGACAGGGAGCACTACTACTGGCGTTTTTCCAATACTTCTACACGCAACAGAACATTAGCGACACGTTCATTCTGCCGTCACACTATCTGCTTATAGCCATCTTTTTCGGCATGTGGGCCGGACATTTCATAGTGCGCTGTCTGCTGTACACTATAGTCAACGCCGTTTTCTTCGGTTTCCGCAGAAACAAGATGTGGCTCAGATCGCTACTGTTCGTTACCGCAGCCGAGGGAGCAGCCCTGTTGCCGGTGGAACTGACCCAGGTGTATTTCGGTTTGTCGCTTGAAAGTGCATACATCTGCGCAATCTCCATCCTGCTGCTAGGCAAAATACTCGTGTTTTACAAGGGTTATTCCATCTTTTTCCGTTGTTCCGGTGGTTTTCTGCAAATATTTTTGTACTTTTGCGCCCTCGAAGCGATACCCCTTGTTGCCCTATGGAGCGCATTGGTATTGGTGGGTAATTATCTGAAAATAAACTTTTAGGCACGATGATAAAGAAGATTTTGGTTTCGCAACCCAAACCATCGAGTGAAAAATCCCCCTATTATGACATCGCGGAAAAGTTTGGCGTGGAGCTTGTGTTCCGTCCCTTTATAAAGGTGGAAGGGCTTAGCTCAAGAGAATTTCGCCAGCAGAAGGTAAGTATACCGGAATATACCGCAATAGTATTCACCTCGCGCCATGCTATAGACAATTTCTTCACGTTGGCCAAAGAGCTGCGCGTGACAATTCCGGAAGATCTTAAGTATTTCTGTGTCACCGAGACAATATCGCTATACATACAGAAGTATGTGCAGTACCGCAAGCGTAAGGTTTTCTTCGGCAACACCGGAAAGATCAACGACCTGATTCCCATAATGATGAAGCACAAGACCGAGAAGTATCTTGTGCCCATGAGCGATGTGCATAACGACGATGTGGCCAAGCTGCTTGACTCGAAAAAGCTCAACCACCGCGAGTGTGTCATGTACCGTACGGTTAGCAACGACTTCACGGAAGAGGAGATAAAGAACTTCGACTATGATATGCTCGTGTTCTTCAGCCCAGCAGGAGTAAACTCGCTGGTTAAAAACTTCCCCGACTTCGACCAGAAGGACATTGCGATAGCGACCTTCGGCCCTGCAACGGCCAAGGCCGTGAAAGATGCGGGACTGCGCCTTGATCTTGAGGCTCCTACCGAGAAGCACCCGTCAATGACCGGGGCGTTGAACCACTACCTACTTATGCACGAAGAAGACTGATTTGTGTATACTGGGATGTCGCTTCCCCCAATAAGAGACATCCCGACCTCACGACTCCCGAATAGGGTTTCGGACAGTCAAAAGAAGGCATCAATTCTCATGGCAGGTATGTCTGAACCATCACCAAACACATTCAGAAAGTGCGAAAGGATGGTCAGCAAGAAGCTGACAGACACCCTTTTCAGAGGTGGCCGCAGCCATTCGGCGGTGGCTTACCCCGTGCGTGCCGTATATATGCAAACTGAACGCAATGAGAAAGATGCAGCCGTGCAGGTGTTGGTCAGCGTGTCCAAGCGTCATTTCAAGCGTGCCGTGAAGCGCAATAGGGTGAAACGCCAGATACGCGAGGCCTACAGACTAAACAAGCACGCCCTTACGGCACTCGTGGAACAGGCGGAAGGCAAGGCTTTGGCCCTGGCTTTCGTCTGGCAGGCCGACCGTCTCTACGACTCGTCGCGAGTGTCCGGGAGCGTCAAAACTCTGCTTGAGAAAGTGGCAAAGGACTTTTCGCAATGCCCATGACCGCCATACTGCACCGCTGTCGGACTGCTGTCGTATGGCTACTGTGCCTCCCGATAGTATTCTACCAACGGTTCATTTCGCCGCTCACACCGCCATCGTGCCGTTTTACGCCCACTTGCTCGGAGTATGCACGGCAGGCTTTGGCGAAGCACGGGCCGATAAAAGGGCTGGCGCTTGCCGTCTGGCGACTGCTGCGCTGCAATCCTTGGGGGGGAAGCGGCTATGACCCGGTGCCGTAACCGTCGGCTTTGTAGAAATAAACCGAAGTTACGGTATGGGCGGAAAACCGGCAGAATCCAACTGAAGAGAGAATATACTGAAAACTTAAAATAAGCATAATAACGATGAAGAAGAACTTTGTTGAAGAGTTGCGTTGGCGTGGTATGCTGGCGCAAATAATGCCCGGAACGGAAGAGTTGCTTGAGAAAGAGATGGTAACGGCCTATCTCGGCACCGACCCTACGGCTGATTCGCTCCACATAGGTCACCTCTGCGGTATAATGATGCTGCGCCATTTGCAGCGTTGCGGCCACAGACCAATCATTCTTGTGGGCGGAGCAACGGGAATGATAGGCGACCCTTCGGGCAAAAGCCAGGAGCGCAACCTGCTTGATGACAAGACCCTCTACCATAATCAGGAGTGTATCAAGGCACAGGTGTCCAAGTTCCTTGACTTTGATACACAGGCAGCCAACGGCGCGCTGATGGTAAACAACTACGACTGGATGAAAGACTTCACCTTCCTCGACTTTGCACGTGAGGTGGGCAAGCACATTACGGTCAACTACATGATGGCCAAGGAGAGCGTACAACAGCGTCTGAACGGCACGGCACGCGACGGTTTGTCGTTCACCGAGTTCACTTACCAGTTGCTACAGGGCTATGACTTCCTCCATCTGTACAAGACTCTTGGCTGCAAGCTGCAACTTGGAGGCAACGACCAGTGGGGCAACATGACCACAGGTACAGAGTTGATACGTAGAACGCTCGGCAGCGAAGTGGAAACCTATGCCTTGACGTGTCCGCTGATAACGAAAGCCGACGGAAAGAAGTTCGGCAAGACCGAGACCGGCAACATCTGGCTTGACCCGAAGCGCACTTCTCCATATAAATTCTATCAGTTCTGGCTCAACGTGAGCGACGACGATGCAGAGCGTTACATTAAGATATTCACCAGTCTCGACAAGGAAACCATCGACGGCCTCGTGGCCGAGCATCGGCAAGACCCCGGTCAGCGCACTTTGCAGAAACGTCTGGCCAGCGAAGTGACGGTGATGGTACACTCGCAGGAGGCTCTCGACACAGCCATGGAGGCCAGCAACATCCTCTTCGGCAAGTCCACCAAGGACAGTCTGTTGCGCCTCGACGAGCAGACTCTGCTCGACATATTCGAGGGAGTGCCCCATTTCGAGGTGGGCAAGGACAAGCTCGGCCAGCCGGCCGTTGAGCTTTTCACCCAAGATGCGGCTGTCTTCGCCAGCAAGGGCGAGATGCGCAAGCTCGTGCAGGGCGGCGGAGTGTCGCTCAACAAGGAGAAGCTTGCCGCTTTCGACCGTACTGTTACGGCCGAAGATCTCATAGACGGCAAGTATCTGCTTGTGCAAAGGGGCAAGAAAAACTACTACCTCGTCATCGTGAAGTGAGACAGGGGTGAAGGAGTGCGCTCCTTCCTGAAACACCCCTGTGTTTGATCGGAAGAACCCTATATGCGATGGGGTGCCGATATGATGTTGAAAACAAGAACCTGTTGACCATCCATCATATTAGCGCCCCATTGCCGTTTAACAAATCCGCCACGCCGTCATGCGAACCGCTCTTTTACTCTTCTTGTTTGCCGCAACCATAATCGTGCACGGGCAGTCCAGACCCACCGTGTCGGTCTATTCCACGCGCCATGGACTGTCGTCAAATGTTGTGCGCGGCATAGATGAAGATCTTGACGGCGGTCTGTGGGTGAGCACCGACAACGGTCTCTGCCTCTTCCGCAATCCCCACGCTCCGGAGCGAGGCATTTCCGTATTGAAATGCGGGGGTGCTGTTGATGCTGCCCATCCCGTTTCCAACGACCTCAACATGATTTACGCCGACCGCCACGCCCCTGTGTTGTGGATAGCCACGCGTAGTGACGGTCTCGATGCTTACCATTACCGCGCCAACACGTTCATCCACTATTCCACAGGCCAATCTCCTTTGCCGAAAAACGCCGTTGCGACATCGGCAACCCTGCACGACGGCAGCGTCACAAGCATTGTGCCCGACGGAGACCATGTCCTTTGGCTCACCTCGTGGATGGGAGGGTTCACCTGTATGGACAAGCTGCGCGGACAGTTCTACCATTTCGACCGCAACAACCTACCCCAGTTGCCGTGCGACTCCTGCTGGTGCATCCTTCCTTTGCCAGGCAATCGCCACCCGCTTTCTGCCAAGTCTGAAAGTCCGGCGGTTTCATGCCTTCTAGCCGTGGGGCACGTCAACCACGGACTTACTCTCGTTGACACCAAGTCCGGGCGTTGCCTCAATTATCCCATCGTACGTTGCTTCAGGGCAAACTATGCCGCCGAAGACGGTGTGCGAACGATTGTCCGCGACGCCAGAGGCAATCTTTGGCTGGGCACGGAGAAGGGACTGGCCGTTTTTGACATGAAGCGGCGCAAGGCTGTTGAGGTGCCTGGTGTCAACGGTTTAGTGAACCATTTGTCGCTACAAGGCGACAGTCTCCAGGTGTCCACTCGTGACATGGGACTGCTTACGCTCTCCGTTTCCGACTATTACCGCCACCCCGACTCCCCAACAGTCCGCCAGACCAACATGACTTCGGCCAAACTGTCCGCCTCGTTGGCCGTAAACACGAGCCATACTGACCGCCACGGGCAACTGTGGTTGGGCACAGGAGAGGAGGGTTTGCTGCTCGTGCGCCGCAATTCGCCGTGGTTTTTTCCGTTGAACATACCGTCTGCCATCCAAGACAACATCACGGCTCTGCTTGCCCTTTCGCCAGAAGACGTGTGGATAGGGACGTTCCAAAAGGGGCTTTTCCGGTGGAATCCCCATACAGGAAAGTGCCGGAACGTTACCCTCGTAGACGCCAACGGCGGACAGCGCATTTTTGTCAACGGTCTGTGTCTCTGGCAAGACCGCGTGGCTGTGGCCACTGGGCAGGGACTGTTTCTTATAGATCCGGAAACCGAACGCTACCGCTGCCATTCCTTCAAAAGCCTTCGCCTCTCGTCCGACTATGTCCTTGCTGTGTCCACCGACCGTTGGGGACATCTTTGGTGCAGCACCTTGAACGACGGTATCTGCGTGTTAGACAGCCGTATGCGTCTCCTGTACCGCATCAACCGGCAAGCCTTGGCCACTTACCGCGCCGTCACCCATCTGTGTTCGACAACAGGAGATACGATGGTTGCAACTACCGGCAGCGGCTTGATGCTCATACGCCAAGACAAGGCCGGCCGTCCCGTTCTGCCCATAAACTCCGACAGCATAGGCGGTTCACCACAGCTCTTCACCGTCCATACGTTGTGCAACGATGCTGAAAACCGTCTGCTCTGTTTCACTCCCGGCGGCATCTACCGCCTTGAAAACTCTTCGCTCCAGCCAGTCTATCCGTGTCTTTACAACGAGTTGCAAGGCAATCTGCGCGTTGCAACACGGCTTTCTGACGGAAGCATCCTCTGGTACGGCAACCGCAGCATGGGAGTGATGAGCAGCAACGGCACTTCCGTACTGCTCCCGACCGCGTCCCGACTGCCGCTTCGCATAGCATTGGCGGCGATTGTAGTCCTTGCGGTCATTGCCGCAGCCTTTGTCATCTATCGCCGCCGTTCGTTGCGCAAGGGCGAAACTGCTGTTTCCCAACTTCCTTCCACCACGCCCGAATCCCCCACCGCCACGTCTTCTGAAGACAACGTGCTGGTGCGCCGACTTGAGGAGACCGTGGCGCGGATGGACTCTCTGGAAGCCCTCAGCCGCGACAGTCTTGCCCGGGAGATGTGCATGAGCACCTCTACCCTCTACCGCAGAATGAAGCAGGAGTTGGGGCTTTCGCCCAACGAATGGATACGAATCCAGCGGCTTGAGCGCGCACGCAAGCTGCTGAAAAGTGGCCGCAACGTGTCTGAAACGTCCATACTTGTGGGGCTTGACTCCGCCTATCTCGCCCGTTGCTACAAGGAACACTTCGGCGTCTACCCCTCAGAAGAAACCTCCCGTGCAGCAGGGGACGACGAGAACTGACCGTTGAGAACCGAATAGTTACGATAAACTTGGTAACGTGTAAAAAAACAACTTGCACCTTTGGGGTGATTTATCGCTCCCTGTACCGTTTCTGATGCTACCAAACTGGTACTTCAGTACTGAGTAGGCGGTACTGGAGTTTCGGTTAGCTGAAATTGTAGTACAACTTATGCGGTACTGGTTAGGCAAACTTAGCAGGCGCAGCATTCTCTAATTCTTCAATTCTTGACCTTGTCTTTGTTCGGGATGGCTTCGGGACTCGTTCGGGACGCTGTGCCTACTGCACCTCCTAAGTTTGCCCATGCTTTTTGTTTCCGAAATATTGCTGTCCGGTAAAACACAAAAAGAGCATAATTATCCTGCCCGAAGCCTTGTATAATGGGACTTCGGGCTTGCCTTTTCAAAAAGTAAGCCCCCTCTAATCAAACAGACTTGGTTCGGGAGGCGATTCCTTTGCCTCTTGAACCATTTTTGCCCAGTCTTTTTCGGGTTCTTCAAGAAAAGTATAGCAGTTCACGTAATACATGAGCATTAACCTTACCATTGTAGCCAATCCTGAGAAACTCCAGGGGCGTTTGATGCGTTTTTGTATGACCATCAGAAGAAGGTTGGCTATTAGTGTAACCCAAATTTGTATCTTGATGGCGTTGGCACTCTCTCCGTAAAAATATCTAAGCGGAAAATTTTGCTTGAGTTGCTTAAACAACAGTTCTATCTCCCATCTTTTGCGGTATATGGCGATGACATCTTCTATCTCCATATCCATGTCGTTGGTGAGCAGCGATATGATTTTTGGCTTTTTCTTCTTGAGATCGACGTAAGTGACAATGCGGGCCTTGTGTTTGATGTCCTCTCCGTCCTTGACGTGCTTTTTGAACTCCACAACTTGGACTTTGTATTCCATGAGTCCAGTCGGAGTCATATACATCATGCTCGAAAGTACCTCGTATACAAGATTTTTCTTCATCTTGGTCACGTATATGACACCGCGATTGGTCAGTTCCTCAAACTTGGAATAATCTATGTAGGCTCTGTCAATGGCAATTATATCCCCATCGTTATAATTCGTGGGCTTGAGCATGAAACTGTCGTTGGTTGCGGCAGAGGTAAACTTGATGTCAGACGGGACGCCCTCGTTTGCGTGGATATTGGTATGCACTTTTATGCCGCCCTTCTTCTTTCCTGACTTGGGATGTCGTCCCACGCCTTTGAATATAAGGTTGGAGAATAAGGATATTGTCGTGGAATCGATGATTTGCAGACGTTTGAGCCATGATGGCACCTGCCGTTTTCGGCTGTCCGAGGAAAGTTCGTCTTTATATCGGGCATATAAGCTACGGTAAGCGTCTTCAAATACACCCTCTGGCCTACGGGCGTTGGCATCCGACAATGTGCTGCGCCTTGGCAGAGTTCTTATGCCTAGATGGGCGAGCTTGCGTGCCTCGGGAAACATGGAGTCGGTAATCTCGCGCAATGAGTCGAATCGCTTGATGACAGCGTAAAGCATAATCGTAAGATGCTGGTAAGCGTCAAAGTGCTTCACATAGCGTTCCCCATTGCGTTCACGACTGAATTTGAGTATTTCATCCTTGTTGAGCAAAGTTATTACCTGTCCGTACATCGGCTGTCCGATAAAATGTGTACTTTTGTTCATCGTTACTTTTTTTATGTGCAAAAACAAAAGTAACAAAT
>CAVAQY010000051.1:0-19258 GCA_963590865.1 Bacteroidaceae bacterium
CGGTGTCCCCACCGTATCAAGTGCTCATAAAAGCGAAAGGAAGCCATACGCGGAGTAAAGACTGGAAATATGTCTTATTAGCAGGAATGGATGCGGTGGGGACACCGCACCTACTACGCAAGAGCAAAGTTAGTTAGCCAATAACCCGGTCACAATGGCAAACTTAGTAGGTACGGTGTCCCCACCGTATCAAGTGCTCATAAAAGCGAAAGGAAGCCATACGCGGAGTAAAGACTGGAAATATGTCTTATTAGCAGGAATGGATGCGGTGGGGACACCGCACCTACTACATTAGCCGTTCTCAAATTCTCCAATTCTTGACATTGATGGCCTTGCACCGGAGGGATGCGGTGAGGACACCGCACCTACTACATTAGCCGTTCTCAAATTCTCCAATTCTTGACATTGATGGCTTTGCACCGGAGGGATGCGGTGGGGACACCGCACCTACTAAGTTTGCTCTATTCCCTGCTACAGACTTTCACGGCGTGAGGATTGCCTATTACGCCTCGGAAGGGTTGTCGGCGTTGAGGCTTATTCCGTCGCCACTGATGGTGATTAAGCGGCGGCGGTAGAGGTCGCCGACGGCTTTCTTGAATGTCTTTTTGCTTACATTGAAAAGGTCGGCAATCAGTTCTGCCGGACTCTTGTCGCCCAGATTGCAGCGTCCACCGTTGTTTTTCAGATAGTTGAGCAACGTTTCCGAGAATTCCTCTGTCTGTTTGCGCCCTGTGGGCTGTATGGTCACGTCTATTTTCCCGTCCTGCCTTATGTGGTCGATGTAGCCTTTAAGGCGGTCGCCGGTGTGCAGGGGGCGGAAAATCTGGTCGTCATAAGCGAGTCCTTGGCAGCAGTTGTCGATGATGACCTTGAAACCGAGGTCGGTTTTCTGCCACACAAGCAGGTCTACCTCGTCGCCGTGCTTGTAGGCTGGAGGCTCTTGCATAAGCCATTTGTCAACCTTTGCCGTGGCCATGAGGCGGTAGGTCTCTTCGTCAACGGTCACGTAAACGATGTGGCGCGAGCCTTTTGTCATGCGCATTTTTTGTTCGCGGAACGGACAGAAGAGGTCTTTCATGGGACCCCATTTGAGAAAAGCTCCGTATTCGTTGGTCCATGCGACCTCCAGATAGGCAAAGTCGCCCACCTTGGCCAGCGGCTTTTCTGTGGTGGCCACCAGCTTTTCGTCCTGGTCGAGGTATAGGAACACGTCCAAAACGTCGCCCGGCTTGCAGCCTTTGGGCACGTAGCGCGCAGGAAGGAGTACCTCGCCCTCGGCTCCACCGTCGAGATACAGTCCGAAGGGTACTTCCCTGACCACCTCAAGGCGGTTGTAGTCGCCCAAGCGGATGCGTTCAGTCTTCTGGTTGTCCAAATTGTTCTGGTTGTTCAAGTTGTCCATCTTTCATCTTTATTGTACGGTCGGTTATTGAAGCCAGTCCCTCGTCGTGGGTGACGATGACGAATGTCTGGCCGAACTTGTCGCGCAGGTTGAAGAACAGCCGGTGCAGTTCTTCCTTGTTCTTTGAGTCAAGGCTGCCCGACGGTTCGTCGGCAAGTATCACCGCCGGATTGTTGACCAATGCCCGTGCAACAGCCACTCGCTGTTTTTCTCCGCCCGAGAGTTCGTTGGGCTTGTGCTTGGCACGGTCGGCCAAATCCATGAACTCGAGCAGTTCGGCAGCCCTCTTCTTTGCCTCTTTGGGCGACACTCCGGCAATGAATGCTGGAATCATGATGTTCTCGGCGGCTGTAAATTCGGGCAGAAGCTGGTGAAACTGGAACACGAAACCGATGTGGCGGTTGCGGAAATCGGCCAGTTTGCGCTGGTTCAGTCCGCTGACGTCAATCCCGTCGATGGTTATCGATCCGCTGTCGGGGCTGTCAAGCGTGCCGATAATCTGCA
The DNA here is from genome assembly GCA_963590865.1 of Bacteroidaceae bacterium. GTDB lineage: Bacteria > Bacteroidota > Bacteroidia > Bacteroidales > Bacteroidaceae > Prevotella. Next base: position 1,907 of record CAVAQY010000051.1, read on the forward strand.
GCAGCGTGGTCTTGCCGGCGCCGCTTGGCCCGACTATGCTCACCACTTCACCTTTGTCTATGTGCAGGTCTATGCCCTTGAGCACCTGCAATGAGCCGAAGCTCTTGGTAATTCCTTTTATGTCAATCATCTGTTCTTGTTTCTCGTTTTGCCGGACGGAAATTATGAATCCCCGGTCCGAGTTGGGGGTCAAGACGGTTTCTTTGTCTCTATTTTGTTTTCAATCCAATCCTTTATTGCGGAGTATGCGCTCTCCTGTTCCTGTCTTTGCGGAGCGGTAAACGTCATTGTGTCTTGCGGCTGACCGTGCTGGTCGGGATAGATAATCATCAGACTGCAGTCGGGAAAGAATGCGGTAAGCTCGTCAGGAAGCCGCTCGAACGTGGGTTTGTAGGATACTGTGCCGCTGCGGGCGGTGATTACTACGAGCATATGGTCGGCCTTCACCACCTTTGACAGCGAGGTAAGCTCCTTCCAGTGCTGCATCAGTTCATATTCGGCGCGCACCTCTGGATGGCGGTTCTGTATGTATGCGCTTATGAGAGATGTGGTTTCCTGTCGTCCGTGGAACACTATGCGGCAACCGATGTTACCGGCCAGGCGCGACAGATGCTCCACCCACCGGTAGAAACCTGGTTCAAATTCCACCCTTGACGGAATGGCCACGTGTATGCGGCGCAGCGTTCCGAGGGGGCAAACGATGCGGCTCATGATTATCTGGCTGTTTATTTCGCTCGTCAGTCCCTGTGCAAACGAACCCCAGAACGTGTCATGCGGCCCTTTGCGGCGGTGCATTGCCATGATTATTTCCGACGCATTGTTCTCCTTGAATGCGTGCTTTATTCCGTTGGCTATGTTGGTTGCCAGTCGGCTTTGCGTCTGTATGCGCACGTCGGATGCCGCAGCCACGGTGGCCGCACGGTCCAGTATGCGTCGTCCGTTGCTCTGGTTGTGGCGGCTGTACAGGTCGTCGTTCACCACGTTCAGACCTATCAGTCCCCGGTTGAGCTTGCCGTTTCTCATCATGATGGCCAGCTGCACCGTGGCGTCGGTGTCTTCTTCGTGCTGCAGAATGGCCATTATCTTCTCGTCGTCGCCATTGGCCACCTGCTCGTCTGGCATGGTTTTGCTGCGCAGGAGTATCTTTTGAGCTGAGTGTTCCACCACGACGGAACTGATAATGCACGTGAACAGTATCATCATCACGACGCCGTTCAGCATATTGGCATCCACGAGAAACGACCCGTCAGGCTGCTTCATCTTCATTCCCACCATGACTATGGCAATGCCGCCTGCCGCATGAGCCTCGGTGAGTCCGAACATCATGTGTCCCGAAAGCCACGGGAAGCGCAGGGCAAAGCACGACGCATAGGCGGCAACGGCCTTGGAAAGTGTGCCGAAAAAGACCATGCAGAACACCACCCACAGCGTGTTGACTCCGTGGAAGAGCACACTTATGTCGATAATCATGCCGACGCCTATAAGGAAATATGGTATGAAGATGGCGTTGCCGATAAACTCTATGCGGTTCATCAGCGGAGACACGCCCGGAATGAACCTGTTTAGCAGCAGTCCGGCAAGGAATGCGCCGAAGATACCCTCCAGACCGCACATCTCAGATACCGCTGCGCTCAGGAACAATACGCACAGCACGTAGATGTAGAGCATCACCGAATCGGAGTAGCGGCGGAAGAACCATCGTGTGAGGCGAGGCAGAAAGAACACCTCACCGACGCAGAAGGCCGACATCTTCAGCAGGAACATGACCCAAAACCCGAAGCCTCCCGAACCGTTGCCGAACGCTCCGACGATGGCTGCAAGTATGAGCAGCGACAGCGTGAGGGCTATCATCGACGAGCCTACGCTCAAGGCTACGCTGGGATGTTTCTGCAATCCGAACTTGCACACTATTGGATAGGCTATCAATGTGTTGGACCCGAATATACAGGCCAGCAGCATTGATGCAGTAGGGGAGTAGCCGAGCATATTCGTTCCCACGAAATAGGCTGTGGCAAACGGCACGATGAACGTGAGAAGGCCGAAGAGCAGAAACTGTCCCCGCCGCTTCTTGATGTCCTTCATGTTCATTTCCAGTCCGGCAAGGAACATGATGTAGAGCAGACCCACGCGCCCGAACAGTTCAAAGGAGCTGTCCCGTTCAAGGATATTCAAACCGTATTGGCCCACAAGTATGCCGGCGAGCACCATTCCCACTATGTGCGGTATGCGCAGACGCGACATTACGATGGGTGCAAACAGTATGATGCACAGCACGACAAAGAAGATTAGTGTCGGGTCGGTTATGGGAAAGTAATGCGAAATGTCGGGCATAATCATTGCAGATAGGCACATTCTATCGTGCAAAGGTGCAAAAAAAATGTCATATTCGAATGTGAAATGTACTAAAAGTTGTATTTTTGCAACCTAAAAGGGGCGATTTATTATAACAAGTACGCTCCTTTTGTGAAAAACGGATAAACTGATTAACAATAAAAAAAGGAGATATCAGAGACATGAAAGTGGCTATTGTTGGCGCAAGCGGAGCCGTAGGGCAGGAGCTTTTGCGCGTGTTGGACGAGAGGAATTTCCCGGTTGACGACCTTTTGCTGTTCGGTTCGGAGCGCAGTGCCGGACGGAAATACACATTCAAGGGTAAGGAATATGAGGTGAAACTCCTGCAGCACAACGACGACTTCAAGGGGGTTGACGTCGCTTTCACGTCGGCCGGAGCCGGAACGTCAAAGGAGTTTGCTGCGGACATAACCAAGTTTGGAGCCGTAATGATTGACAATTCGAGTGCGTTCCGTATGGACGACGACGTGCCTTTGGTGGTTCCCGAGTGCAATGCAGCTGACGCTCTCAACCGTCCGCGTGGCATAATAGCCAATCCCAACTGCACCACGATTATGATGGTAGTGGTGTTGCAGCCTCTGGAGCGCATCAGCCACATTAAGCGCATACACATAGCAAGCTATCAGAGCGCGAGCGGAGCTGGAGCAGCCGCTATGGCTGAACTTCAGCAGCAGTATAAGGAGATAATAGAGGGCAAGGATGTGACCGTAAAGAAGTTTCCCCACCAACTGGCCTATAACGTTATTCCTCAGATAGACGTGTTCCAGCCAAATGGATACACCAAAGAGGAGATGAAGATGTTCAACGAGACGAAGAAAATCATGCATAGCGACGTGAAGTGTTCGGCCATGTGTGTGCGTGTGTCGTCGCTCCGTGCTCACTCTGAGAGCGTATGGATAGAGACGGAAAAGCCCATTTCGGTAGAGGATGCTCAGAAAGCCATTGCCGCCGCACCCGGAGTAACGCTCGAAGACGACCCTGCAAACCTCGTATATCCCATGCCGCTCGACACAGCCGGCAAGGATGACGTGTATGTAGGCCGCGTCCGTAAAGACTTAGCCGACGAGAACGGACTCACATTCTGGCTCAGTGGCGACCAGATACGCAAGGGTGCAGCCTTGAATGCTGTGCAGATTGCCGAATATCTCATTGAGGTGGGTAGCGTGAAGTAACCGCTTTTTCCCCATCGGCGTGGGCTTCAGCTTCTTGCTGAAGTCTGCGCGTGAATGTGGCAAGCGATACTTAAGCTATTGATAGATAATATAGATAAATAGGAGGTAACGGCTGATTATAAACGGCAGTTACCTCCTATTCGTTTTTTCTTATTGTAAGCCTTGCTTCGTTTTATACCAAGTGGCTTATCAGATCCTCGCGGTTTCCGGGCAGCATGTCGATGACCGGTATCTCGATCATGGTGTAGCAGCCGGGCTGAAGGCGCATGGATGCACGTGCCACATTGACGAGCACCTGACCCGTAAGCGCCGGGTTGTTTATGCTCATGTTGAACTCCAGACGCTGGTTCTGGGTCTTTCCGCTCACTCCCTTGCGCACAAGGTTTACTCCATGACCCATGTCACGCACGTCATCTACAGATTCCACGGCAAACACATGGGTCTCGTCGCTCGCAAAGTATGGGTCGGCCTTTATCAGCTTAGTCACTTCGTCAAGGCTTGCCCCGTCTTCCAGTTCCACATATACCATTCTGCGGTGTATTCCCTCGCCCAGAGGTATCGTAACCGATAGGGCGTTCTTCACACCTGCCTTGGATCTCACGCATACAGAGTGTCCCATAGACATTCCAGGGCCGAAGTTGGTGTAGCTCAATCCCTTTGGTGCGAGGCTCTGCATGAGAGTTCTCACTATGGAGTCAGACCCCGGGTCCCATCCGGCTGCGATTACCGACACGGCGTTGTGCTCCTTGCACACCGGCATAAGGCTTGCGCGGTATTGGCAGATGCTTGTATGGATGTCGAAACTGTCAACGGTGTTGATTCCGAGCGGCAATATCTTCTTGGCGTATTCCTCACAACTGCGTGTAGGAGTGGCGAGTATGGCCACGTCAACGCCGTCCAGCTCCGTTATGTCCTTCACAACCTTGTAGTCGTTCAACTCTGCTGGCTTGTTGTCTGCACCGCTTCTGCGCACGATACCAGCTATTTCGAAGTCGTCAGCGGCTTCAAGAGCCTGCACTGTGTAGCGTCCTATGTTGCCGTAACCCACTACGGCTGCTCTGATTTTGTTCATTTCCTTTTGTCGTTGTTTGAAGTGTTATTAGGTTTAATACTCTGCAAAAATAACCATTTAGCATGAGAAAATGGTGCTCAACGGACAAAATGTTTCAGAAAAGAGCCGTTCCCATTTCCTTTTGACAATTATTGCTGTCCGCTAAAACGCAATAGGCTTTGCAGACCATCGAAGCCGACTTCGTCTGGCAATGAAGTATAGCTTCATGTGGCAATGAAGTATAGCTTCATGTGCCGATGAAGTATAGCCTCATGTGCCGACGAAGTATAGCCTCATGTGTCGATGAGGTATGGTTTCGTTGTCTGATGAGGTATGGCCTTGATGTTCTTTTTGAGTTTTAGCGGACAGCAATATTTGACAATATTCTTTTGGGGAAACTGGAATGGGGCCTTGTTCTGCTTGGAAAAACACAAAGACAAAAGAAAAGGCCGTTGGAAACAAATCCAACGGCCTTTCCCTTTGTCTTACTGTAATGTCGTAACTGATTACTCAGCAACTACTGCGCTATCAGCAACTGCGCTGTCAGCGGCTGCGCTGTCAGCAACTGCGCTATCAGCGATAGAGCTGTCAGCAACCTCTACAGAATCGCTGTCAACAGGAGCACCCTGCTGTGTCTTGTTACCACAAGATGCGAACGAAATAGCTGCTACAGCTACGAACATAAACACTAACTTTTTCATCTTCTTTGCTTTTTAAATCTGTAAAACGATCATTTGTTTATTAAAACGATGCAAAGGTAAGCGTTTTTTCAATACGTTGTTCTCTTTTTTGCGATTTTTTTGCAGTCTTTCGTGTAACTTTTATGCAAATATCTGTGGCACAAGTGTATATAATAGTGTTAAAAGTACATGAAAAGAATGAGACTGTTGGGGAGGAAACGCTTCAAAGGGCGTTTCATGGGGTTTGATTACGGTGATATTTTTGTAAAGTCGCTCCATTCTTCATTGTTCGTAGACCATGAAGGGGCTCTTCTGTTGAATAAAGTAGACTATGCATAATATAATGTACAGGCGCGAGGGCGTATGGTATGTTACGGGGACTTGCTCTTTGCGCATTGATGGAATATTGCTACCTTTGTCCGATACAAGCAAAAAAATATTATGTCCACTACATACAGCGAACTGTGGAGACGACTCACCTCCATATACGGCGAAAACGAGGCCAAGGCCATAGCGAGAAGAGTGTTCGAGACCCGTTTCGGACTGTCGCTGGCTGACATATACTGTGGGAAGGCGGACTGTATGACCGAAAGCGAAGCCGAAGAACTGGAGTTCATTGCCGGCCGACTGGTCAAGGGTGAACCTGTGCAGTATGTTCTGGGGACGGAAACGTTCGGCGGACGCGACTTCAAGGTAGACTCTGGCGTGCTCATACCCCGTCCGGAAACGGAGGAACTGTGTTCGGCCATTGCTGAAGAGTGGCGGAACCGTTCCGTTTCAACCGCGGCAGGGAAACAGCCGATAGACATACTTGACATCGGCACCGGCAGCGGTTGCATAGCCGTGACACTGGCACTGAATGTGGAAAACACTGCCGTGACCGCATGGGACATTTCACCGCAAGCCCTTGCTGTGGCGCGCGGCAATGCGCAGAGTCATGGCGCAAGCGTGGCCTTTGAAGAGCGTGACGCACTGCATCCACCGCACGATACGGAGCGTTGGGATGTGATAGTGAGCAATCCGCCATACATCTGTCAGAAGGAAAAGGCCGGTATGGAGCGCAACGTGCTTGACCATGAACCGCATCTTGCGCTGTTTGTGCCTGACGACAATCCGCTTCTCTTCTACCGCGCCATTGCCGGATATGGGACTACAGCCCTAAAACACGGTGGGCAACTGTGGTTTGAGGTCAATGCTGCATATGCTGATGATACGGCAATAATGCTCACAGAGGCTGGCTATACGGAAGCAACCATACTGACCGACTGTTTCGGACAGCAGCGTTTTATCAAAGCAACGAGGGAGTGAAGAAAAAGATAGCGAATTGATTGCACGGACATATTCGGCATACGTGTAATCCAACTGTCAACAGATTATCAACAGAAAAACTTTGTTTTAGGACCCACTATGAAAGAAACGACTGAACAGGAAGCCTTGGCGAAACTGGCCGCTCTGTGTTCCAAATCGGAGCACTGTTCCTATGATATGACAGTAAAGATGGATCGGTGGGGACTGGACTGTGAGGCACAGGCACGGGTGTTGAAACGGCTTGTGGACGACAGATACATTGACGACAAGCGGTTTGCCCAGGCTTTTGCTCTCGACAAGGTGCGATACGACAAGTGGGGGCGGCGAAAGGTGGAACAGGCGTTGTGGGCGAAGCGCATTGACGAGACTATAAGGCGCGACGTGCTCGACAGCATAGACCAGGACGAATATGCCAAAGTGTTGCGGCCACTGCTGCAAAGCAAGAGACGCAGCGTCAAGGCCGGAAGTGACTATGAGAAGAGAATGAAACTGGTGCGCTTCGCTCTCGGTCGCGGTTTTGACATGGACACCATACACCGCTGCCTCGATACGGATGACTACACGGATGAAAATGATGAATGGTAGGATATGGAGCAGACTGCTCGACATCGTTTCGCCGCGTTCCTGCCAGGTGTGCGGAGTGCGGTTGTCTGTTTCAGAGCAAGGCATCTGCGCAGCGTGCAGCCGGCATCTTCCGCGCACAGGCTTTGTTCTTACGCCGCAAGACAACGAGTTGGCGCGTGAGTTTTGGGGACATGCCGATGTGGACCGGGCGGCTGCCTTGCTCTATTTCGCTCCCAAGTCTGACACGGCACGTCTGATATACGGACTGAAATATTTTGCCCGTCCGGACATCGGTGTCATTCTCGGCCGCATGATGGCCACAGAGTTTGCCCCTCACGGCTTCTTTGACGGAGTGGATGTGCTCTTGCCGGTGCCGCTCACCCGCTGGCGCAGATGGCAGAGAGGCTACAACCAGAGCGAGCACATAGCCCAAGGCATAAGCGAAGTGACAGGAGTACCGGTGGACACCGTTTCGCTCAGGCGCACAAAATATACGGTGAGCCAGACGCATCTCAGCTGGAGCGAGAAAAAAGCCAATGTGGACAACTCGTTCGGACTGTCGTCCAAGGCCAACCTTGAGGGCAAGCACGTGATGGTTGTTGATGACATTATCACGTCGGGATCCACTGTGCTGTCCTGTATAAAGGCCATCACCAGTCAGGAAGTGAAGGCGGTGAGCGTAGTGTCGCTGGGATTTACAAAGACGTAGTAACTGATGTGCGGGGGCAGCATTCCTTTGTTTGCCCTTTGTGAGAGGTACGGTGCCCTCACCGTTTCTTTTCAATTTGCCTTGTGCAGAAAGACGAAGCGGAGCAGCAGAAAATTGATGGGGACCACAACCACCATGACCACAATAGGCGACAGCCATTCGCCAATGCCCATCCACAGAAACAGGTTGAGCAACCCAATCTCCAGCAGATAATTGATGGCGTGGCTACCCACAAACCCAGCAGCATTCTTCTTTGACGGATGCTGGCGAAAGGTGAAGAAGGAGGTCATGGCGTAGTTGAACACCAAACCGACGCAATAGCCTATGCTGTATGACACGTTTGGCCCGGCATAGAGCATGGCCAAACAATATGCCCCATAGTGTACAAGACTCGAAATGGTGCCCGTGATGCCAAAGCGGAACACGCGCCAAAACTCGTCCAAGAGTTGTCGCTTGGTGTATTTCATTCGAGTATTTCCTGGATATTGTATAGCGGACGGTTTTTCACTTCCTTATAAATCTTTCCGATATACACCCCTATGATGCCGATGCTTATGAGGTTGAGTCCCCCTATGAGCCAAATGCTCAATATGACAGAAGCCCATCCGGGAACTGCCGTTCCGGCCACTATGGCATGCACCACATACACTCCAATGCCCATGCAGATGAGGATGAAGAGCAGTCCGAGATAGATTATGCCGTATATTGGTTTTACGGAAAACGACGTGATGCCATCGAGGGCGAGGCTGAGCATCTTGCCCAGTGTGTATTTGGATGACCCGGCCGAGCGTTCGCTGATGGTGTCGTTTACAGTTGTGGAGTTGAGTCCGATGGTCGGTATGATTCCGCGCAGATACAGATTTTTCTCCTTGTATTGCGACAGCATCTCCAGTGCACGACGGCTCATGAAGCGGAAATCAGCGTGGTTGTATATGCTGTTGACTCCCATCTTGGCCTGCAACTTATAGAAGGCAACGGCGGAGAGACGCTTGAGCAGAGGATCGGCCGTGCGCGACACTTTTACTCCATACACTATGTCGTAGCCTTTTTCATAGTCGTCTATCATCTGAGGTATGGCTTGCAGGTCGTCCTGCAAGTCAGCATCGATGGTTATTGCTGCGTCGGCACGGTCTTTGGCCACCATCATGCCGGCCATTATGGCACTCTGGTGTCCCACATTGTGTGCAAGGTTAACTCCGCACACAAACTTGTTTTCCTTGTGCAGACGGCTTATTATCTCCCAAGTGCGGTCGCGGCTTCCATCGTTGACAAACAGAAAGAAACTGTTTTCCGTTATCTTCTTGTCCTTGATTAGACTGTTGAAAAGCTCGGTGAGTCTCCTCACCGACGACTCAAGCACCTCTTCCTCGTTGTAGCAGGGCGACACGATGGCAAGTCTTATCATAGCTCTTTCTTCTTTATTTCTACAAACTCCTCGAATGTCGTGAACTCGCAACCTTTGCCAAGCAGCATTTTTATGAGGCGGTCAAGCCGGTGGAACATCTGCTCGCCGCTGTGGTTCTTGATGATGAACGGCATCTTGAACTCCGGGTGCTCCTTTAAGGCAAAGAACTCCCAGGGATGGAAATACGTCACGAAATATCCGTCGTGATTAACCACACGGCGCACCATGGCGTGGTATATACACTCGGGCAGGTTGTGGAGCGACAGCCAAAACAGCGGAAACCTGACTATGGGTGTCACCGATGCGGGTATCTGCATCACGCCGCCCTTCATAAACCATGTGCGCGGCGAGTTAAGGTGCATATACCTGCCGGGTATGAATGCGGGGTTGAGCGAAGAGTTGTATGTGTAGCCCATGCGCTCTATCTCCTCGTCGCTCACGGGAAACATCCTTGGCTGTCGGTAGCCGTGGGCGGTTCTGCCCGTTGCTTTTTCCAGCGTCTCCTTCGAAACCCTCACGTCGGTATCCTTAGGCTGCCAGTGGTCTACGCCGTGGCAAGCCACCTCGTGGTCCTCGTCCATTATGCGCTGTATCACCTCTGGGGCGTGCTTCACGAAATTGGCTGTACAGAAGAATGTGGCTCTCACATGGTTCTGTTTCAGACAGTCGAGTATGCGGTTGGTGCCATACACCGACACCTTCATTCCCTCTTCGAGCGAGAAGTCCACGCCGTGCTCGCGCGGCACGTCAAACTCCTCGGTGTCAAAGCTTAATAGAATCTTTGCTGCTTTGTCCATTCGCTGTTGTTTCCGTTTGTCTGCTAATGTTCAGGCAAAGTTACACCAAAAAAACGGTACCGCAAAATAAGTGTGCCTTTTGTAATGTTTGCTGATTACGTGGATTTTAGCTAATTTTGCCACCCTCAACATTACGTAACAAACTATAAGATGGACAAAACGAATGTAAATACGGAAACAGCTTTGGCTCGTGTCAAACGTTTCTTTGAACGACCTTTCTTCAGCGACCCGCGCACCCTGCTGGGGCTGTGGTTGCTGTTGGGCTTGGTGTCTTCACTCATGAAGTTTCACAAGTGCAACAACTTTCTGATATTCAAATATGTCTTTTGGCATACCATTGACGGTCTCTCGCTCTATGCTCCATATCCGTTGGAGTATGGCGACACCAACCACTACGGTCCTTTCTTCAGCCTCATCATAGCCCCGTTTGCGGTGCTGCCCCATCCCCTTGGACTCATATTCTGGCACGTGCTCATGGCCTTGGCCCTGTTTGTCGCCATACGCAAGTTGCCCATGAAGCAGGGCAAACAGATATTCATCTATTGGTTTTGCGCCCATGAACTGCTCACCGCTTTGTTTATGAGCCAGTTCAACATCATCATAGCTGCCATAATCGTGGCATCGTTCTACTGCGTTGAAAAGGAGAAAGACACCACCGCTGCCTGTTTCATTATGATTGGCACATTTGTCAAACTGTACGGCATTGTCGGTCTGGCCTTTTTCTTCTTCTCCAAGCACAAGGTGAAGTTCGTTGCCGCGCTGATAGGGTGGGCTGCCGTGTTCTTTGTGCTGCCGATGCTGATAAGTAGTCCGGAATATGTGGTGGAACAGTATAAGGAATGGTATCTGAGTCTAAGTGAAAAGAACATGGACAACATGTTCAGCGGCGGAACAAACCAGTCGCTCTTGGGCTTGGTGCGCAAGATTTCCCACGTGGCCACCTATTCCGACCTGTGGCTCATCGTGCCGGGCATCCTTGCTTTCTGCTATCCCTACCTGCGCTTTGGTCAGTGGCGCAACCTCGCTTTCCGCTATGCCTATCTTGCTTCCACGCTTATGTTTGTGGTGCTGTTCAGCACGGGCAGCGAGTCGAGCACCTACATTATAGCCCTTTTGGGTGTAGCCCTGTGGTATGTTACAGCTCCATGGAAGCGTAACCGCTGGGACATTGCCCTCATGGTGTTTGCCTTTATCCTCACGAGTATGTCGCCGAGCGACCTCTTCCCAGCTTTCATCCGCAAGAACTATGTGCAACCCTACGCCCTGAAGGCATTGCCCTGCGTGCTGGTTTGGTTCAAACTCATTTATGAAATGGCCACCAAAGACTACGCCGACGAAAGCATACGGCAAGCTCCCCTAAACCCGAAACTTTAGTAAGAAGCTTTTGCGGTGATTTACAGTAACCGCCCTTAAGCACAAGAAATCACCCACCTTTCTGGCAAACTCAATATGGTTTTGGCCAGAGAGGTGGGTGGTTTGTTTGAGAAGTCAGGTGCGTTTACTTCACGGGAATGTCCTCAAGAGTCTTCTTGAGCAGCTCCCAGAACGGCGATACCGTGGGGATGTAGCACCGCTCGTTGGTGGTGTGGGGCGAACGGAGCGTGGGTCCGAGCGACACAACATCGAGGTGCGGATACTTGCCGAGTATGATGCTGCACTCCAAGCCGGCGTGGTCTACCTGCTCGATGGCTTCTTCGTTGAACAGTTCCTTGTACTCTTTCTCCAGCAGTTTCAGTATCTCGCTGTCCGTGTTGGGATCCCATCCGCCATAGCTGCCGCTGAACGACACTTTCATTCCGGCCATGTTGAAGCTGCTTTGCAGCGTGTAGGCGATGTATTCCTTCATGCTTTCGCGCGAGGAACGGGCCAGTATCTGTATGGTGGCCTTGCCGTCGGCAATGTCTATGATGGCCAGGTTTGACGATGTTTCCACCACGCTCGGGAATGAAGGTATCATGCGCATCACGCCGTTGTGGCAGGCATAGATGGCGTCGATCAGGTTGTCCTGTATCTCGGTCGGTACGATTGTGGCTGGCATCTCAACCGTTTCGGCGGTAAAAGACAGTCCGCTCTCAATGCCGTGATACTCGCTTGTGAAGGTTTCCTTGTAGCTTTCAACGAGTTTCTTCACGTCTTCCACCTTGTCGGCAGGCACTCCGATGACTGTTTCGCACTCGAACGGAATGGCGTTGCGCATGTTTCCGCCGTGCCATGTGGCCAGACATGCACCGTAGCGGGCTATGGCGTCGCGCACGAAGCGTGCCGTCAGCTTGTTGGCGTTGGCGCGGTTTTCGTGGATTTCCAGTCCGGAGTGGCCTCCCTTCAGACCTTTCAGCGTCACTTTCAGTCCGGTGTAGCCGGCCTTTGCAGCCTCTTCCTTGAACTCCATTTGTGCGGTTATGTCTATGCCTCCGGCACTTCCTATGACAAACTTGCCCCATGTCTCGGAGTCGAGGTTGAGCAGGATGTCGCCGTTAAGCTCTCCTTCGGGCAGGTCGTTGGCTCCGTACATGCCGGTTTCCTCGTCTGCCGTTATCAGTCCTTCAATCGGGCCGTGCTTGAGAGTCTTGTCTTCCATGATGGCCATAATTGCTGCCACTCCTATGCCGTCGTCAGACCCGAGCGTAGTGCCTTTGGCTTTCACCCAGTCGCCGTCGATATAGGTCTCGATGGGGTCGGTCTCGAAGTTGTGTGTGCTGTCTTTCGACTTCTGGGGCACCATGTCCATGTGTGCCTGGAGTATGACTCCCTTGCGGTTCTCCATTCCCGGAGAAGCCGGTTTGCGCATTACGATGTTGTTGCCGGCATCCTTAAAGGCCTCTACTCCGGCTTTCTTGGCGAAGTTGAGCAGGAATTGCTGTACTTTCTCAAGGTGTCCTGACGGGCGTGGCACTTTTGTCAGCTCGTCGAAGTTGCGCCAGATGCACTCCGGCTTCAGGTTTCTGATTTCGCTCATAAGGCAATTGTTTTTGTATTGTTTGTATTGTTGCTGTAGGAACGTCGGAGCCTAATTGTTGCCCCGAGGTTTGCAGCCCTTGTTTTCTATTGTGTTCTGTCTGCACCGGTCTGCGCTGCGGCCTCTGCCGGTTTTTTTTCCTGACCGCCGTCCACGGTTTTCGTGAACGAGAGCGCAGCAACGGCCACCACACCGAGCACCACCATGAGCATGGTCTGCACGGTGTGTACTATCAGCACGAAGTACAGGGCTTCGGTTTCGCCCACTCCATACAGTATTAGCATCGTCTTCACCGCGAAATGCCAAGGTCCGGCACCGTTGGGCGTGGGCACTATCACCGCTATGCTGCCCACGACAAAGGTGACGAGGGCGCAGGCGAAGCCCAGCGAAGAGGTGAAGTCGAAGCAGAAGAACGTCAGGTAGTAGTGGAAAAAGTAGCTGGCCCAGATGCCGAAGGTGAGGAGCAGGAAAAGCGGAATGTTCTTCACGTGTCTCAATGAAACCACGCCTTGCCAGATTCCTCCCAGCGTGGCCTTTACCTTATTATATATATACAGCTTCTTGAGCAGCAGGTGGAGCAGGGCCAGAGCGGCTATTGCGCAAATGGCGGTGACGAGATAGCCGGTGGCTGAAAAGCGTCCCGCAATGGCGTTGAGGCTCGTGCCAGTCTCGTCGAAGAACGTTGTGAACACGTGGAACTGGCACAACAGGGTGAGTCCCGTAACCAACAGTACCACAAGGGAGTCTATGGCGCGCTCCGTGACTACCGTTCCGAGAGCCTTGGCAAACGACACTCCGTCGTAGCGTTTGAGCACTCCGCAACGCATGAACTCACCTATGCGAGGTACGATGAGGCTGGCGGCGTATGACAGGAATATAGAATTGACGCACGTTCCCGACCGCGGCCGTTCACCCACAGGCTCCAGCGTCTGCCGCCATCGCCATCCTCTGAACACGTGGGCAGTTATCCCGAACGGGAAAGAGAGCAGCATCCAGCTCCAGTCCATCTCGTTGAACAGCACGTGCTCGATGCTCTTGAAGTCGAAGTCGCGGTACATCCAATACAGGATTGCGCCTCCAAGCAGCAGCGGAAGCGCCACTTTCACCGAACCGTTCACTATCTTTCGCCAGTCCATAACTATCGGCAAAGTTAATGGAAATCGCAGACAAAGCAAAGAAAACGCCCGAAAGATTTGCCGATGGGACAGAGGACGCAGGGGAAGGGTGGCACCGTGGCGTCGGAGACTCGACCTCGGCGAAGTGCTGCAAAGGAAGTGATTGACGCATCCTCACGTTTACCCTGTGCAAAGGTTGCTTATGCCCCCAAATTTGTGTAACTTTGCAGAAGCCAATCTGCACTCGGGAAATTTAATACCTGATATTCTTTCCACTCGTTTGCATTGGCTTTGCATAAGCCAATCTGCACTCGGGAAATTTAATACCTGGTATTCTTTCCACTCGTTTGCATTGGCTTTGCAGAAGCCAATCTGCACTCGGGATGCGTTCGGGATGCGTTCGGGATGCGTTCGGGATTTTGAATACTCGTTTGTCTTGGCTTTATATAACGCATGACAGTAAAAACAGACATTCCACATACAGCCGGAAAAGACATCAGGTTGAGCGTGATAATCCCCGTGTACAACATGGAGGATAGCCTCGACAGATGCGTGGAGAGCGTGGCGGGGCAGGACTGCGAAGGCATGGAGATAATCCTTGTTGACGACGGGTCTGCTGACAGCAGTCCGGCTCTGTGCGACAAATGGGCGGAGCGCGATGAGAGGGTAGTGGTTGTCCATAAGGCCAACGGCGGACTGAGCGATGCGAGAAACTGTGGGCTGGATGCAGCCTCGGGCAGGTTTGTCACCTTTGTGGATGCTGACGACTTCGTGGCGGAAGGCACTTACGCCGGTGCGGTGGATGCTATGGGCGAGGGGTGTGACATCGTGGAATTTCCTATAATGAGGTTCTACGGTTCAGACAGACAATCCGTGTTGTCGTTTGACGGTGAGACGTTTACCAATATGGCCGACTACTGGTTGCGGGGCAAGGCTTACGCCCATTCATACATGTGCAACAAGATATTCCGTCGCCGACTCTTCGAAAGCGAAAAGTTTCCCGAAGGACTGCTGTTTGAGGACGTACACATTCTGCCGCGTCTGCTTCGCCACAGTCAACGGGTGCGTACCATAAGCAAAGGACTTTACTATTACTGCGACAACCCTCGTGGAATAACCGCCACCGCCGACGGCAAGGCTCTCAGGTCGCTGCTTGAGGCACATCTGGCTACGGGGCTGGTCACGGCAGATGAGGCTTATTATCTGCACGTGCTCAACATTCAGCTGAGCGTGTGCGGTATGACTGGCGAAAAACCTCTGCTTCCGCCAATGCGCATCACCCGTTTCGGCGCTCTCAACGCAGTCATGACCGCAAAGTTAATGGCTCTGAAAATACTTGGACTGAACAACTTATGCAAACTATACAGAATAATATGCAGGACAATTCACCATTGGTGAGCTTCATAGTCACGGCCTACAACTTGTCGGGCGATATGTTGCGCGAGTGCATCGGCAGCATTGTGGCTCTGTCGCTTGGGCGTAACGAGCGCGAGATTGTTGTGGTTGACGACGGTTCGGACGCTTATGCCATCAACGATTTGGCTGAGTATGACGGCGACATCATCTATGTTCGTGTGCCCAACGGCGGCGTGAGCGTGGCGCGCAACATCGGTTTGCGCATGGCGACAGGACGTTTTGTCCAGTTTGTTGACGGCGACGATATGCTGGTGCGCGCTCCTTACGAGCATTGTCTCGACATTCTGCGCTACAACGATGCAGACATGGTGATGTTTGACTTCACGAAAAAGATTGAAGCTCCGGACGACTTGTTTGGCGAAGCCACGCTGGTGAGCGGTGCGGAATATATGCGCAACCACAATATAAAGGGTGCTTCATGGTGCTATCTGTTCCGCAGAACCATGTTGGGCAGCCTGCGTTTCACTCCGGGACGGTGCTATGGTGAGGACGAGGAGTTCACTCCACAGCTGCTTCTGCGCGCCGAAAAGGTTTGCGACACCGGAGTAAAGGCTTACTACTATCGTCAGCGCAACACTTCCGCAACTGGTAAGGAGGATGTGCGCAGCCGTTTGCACCGTCTGGACGACAATGTCCAGGTAATATGTCGTCTGCTCAGCGTGGCCGACACATTGCCCGTGGCCGAAAAGGCGGCTATGTACAGACGTGTGGCGCAGCTCACGATGGACTATATATACAATGTAATAGTGACCACCCGGTCGGTGGCTCATGTGGAGAAACGGCTTGAAGAGTTGCGCACCAAGGGGTTGTTCCCCCTGCCCGACAAGGACTATACGCGCAAATACAAGTGGTTTCGTCGCATGACATCCAACCGTTTGGGATTGAATGTGCTTGTGGCTACGTTGCCGCTGCTGAAAAAGGAAAGGTAAACGGGGACGATGAAGATACTTCTGTTGGGCGAATACAGCAACGTGCACGCCACGCTGGCCGAGGGACTGCGGCAGTTGGGACATGAGGTGACGGTGGTTTCAAACGGTGACTTCTGGAAGAATTATCCGCGCGACTATTCTCTCGTTCGTCGTCCGGGCAAGATTGGCGGAGCCATGCTCACGCTGAAGCTGCTCGGTCTGCTGCCCAAACTCCGTGGCTACGATGTCGTGCAGCTCATAAACCCCTTGTTTGTGGAGTTGAAGGCTGAACGGATGTTTCCGCTTTACCGCTATCTGCGGCGCAACAACGGCAAAGTGGTGCTCGGGGCGTTTGGCATGGACTGGTATTGGGTGAACACGTGCGTGGAAAAGAAACCGCTTCGCTACAGCGACTTTAACATCGGCGACACTCTACGCACCAACAAGGATGCGCTGAAAGAGCGTCGCGACTGGCTCGGAACGGCAAAGGAACGGCTTAACAAGCTGATTGCCGACGACTGCGACGGTATTGTGGCCGGACTATATGAGTATTTCGTGTGCTACAAGGACGCTTTTCCGCAGAAAACGCAGTTCATCCCGTTTCCCATAAAGGCGGCTCCCATTGGTGCAGCCGTACCGCCCTGTGGTGACAAGCTGCGCCTGTTCATCGGCATAAACCGTGACCGCAGCGAATATAAAGGCACAGACATCATGCTTCGTGCGGCGCAGTATGTTCAGGAAAAACATCCCGACAAGGTAGAACTGCGCGTGGCCGAGTCGGTGCCGTTCGCTCAATATGTACGCATGATGGACGGTAGCGATGCGATACTCGACCAGTTGTATAGCTATACGCCCTCGATGAACTCGCTCGAAGCCATGGCGCGCGGACTTGTCTGCATAGGCGGCGGCGAGGAGGAGA
>CAVAQY010000052.1:0-17514 GCA_963590865.1 Bacteroidaceae bacterium
ACTGCCGAGCTTGCTGCTTCCGCTTCCAGCCCGATGGTTCGGCTGATGTTGACGCCCTCCGTGCGGTAGACCTTCAGCGTGAGCTGTATGGCTCCGTCCTTGGTGTTGGCTAAACGCCTTTACGGGAAGCTGTTCGACGACAAGGGAAACATGTAGAAAAAACTGCTAGACTTTGTGTTTGAAGGGGGGACAGATTTGGGCACGGGGCTTCGAGTCAATATGAAAAACAAGCTGATGACGAGCTATGACAGGATGATGAAGCGCAAAAGGAAGATCAGAGAGACCATAAATGAAAGGTTGAAGAACACGGCACAGATTGTAAATACCCGACAAAGGAATGTTGCCAATTTCATCATGAATATAATGTCTGCTTTAGGCGCATATCGCTTCTTTGAAAACAAGCCGAAAGCTCTTGTCGGATATACGATTGAAAACACCAGGCAATTAAGTTTGTTCAGACTAGAGAGAAGAACCACGACCTGTCATTTCCATTAATACCAACCTATAATGCTATCCGAAGCACTAGGAGGGGCTAAGGCGGCATATTTATTAACGATGAACCTTATTGACTATTGCAAACGAACGAATTATCCCGAATTGGGGTAATTATTAGTATTTACAGACACAAAGATACTCAAATTCCTTGCAATCAGTATTAACTATCACCAAACTTTTCCAGTTCATATAAAATATGAAGTGATACCATCAGTAATAACCTACCAACTTTTCAAAACTAAAGTCATTTTGCCCTGTCTCTCATAATGTCCGCCATGTTGCAGGTGGCCCAGTTGAGCAAACTGTCTATTATCGGCAGCAGGGTGAGGGCGCGCGGCGTGAGCGAATATTCTACACGGGGCGGTACCTCGGCATACACCTTGCGGCTGACATAGCCGTCGGTCTCCAGAGTGCGCAGGGTACTGGTGAGCATTTTTTGCGATATGTCGGGTATGAACTTGTGCAGCACATTGAAGCGCAGCGGCTCTTCGCCGTGGGCATGGAGCGTATAGATAATGAGCAGCGACCACTTGTCGCATATCCTTGCCAGCACATTGCGTATCGGACAGTCCTTAAACACCGTTTCCTTTATATTCGTTGCCATTGCTTTCTTCTCTTTGTAAGTTGCCATCAGATGGTCATAAATACTATAAACACTACAATAGGCTACGAAAGTAACCAACTTTAAGCTATTGAAAAAATGCAGGATAGTTAATCTTGGTTAATCCAAGTTTACCACTTCTGCGGCAACGGCGCAATGGTTACTTCCGTGTAACTATTCCACCTATGTGTGCCTTATTGCAAAGACTGTCTTATGGTCATACCTTTGCAGATGAAATAAAACATTCAGAAAAATGAAAGAGACAAAGACTATTGCAAATGCCGCAAACTTCACGGCAGTGGATTTCGGCAAGTTGGGAGACATCAGCGACTATGTATTGGAACTGGCTCCCGGGATAAAAATACCGGGAAAGGTGTTCGGCGGCAACGCTGTCAACGCCACTGGCAGCGAGTTTTCGCTGCAATGCTTCGCACCTGGACAGGAAACTGGCTTTCTGCACACCCACAAGAACCATGAGGAACTCTACTTCTTCCTGTCCGGCAAAGGTGAGTTTCAGGTTGACGGCAAAGTGTTTGCCATAGGCGAGGGAAGCGTTGTCAGGGTAGCACCTCACGGCAAACGCTCCGTGCGCAACAACGGTACCGACCCGCTACTGATGCTCTGCGTGCAGTATCGTGGCGACACTTTTACCGAAGACGATGCCACCGATGGAGTCATATTGAACGAAAATGTGGAATGGTAAGCGGCGGAATGACGCAAAAACCATGTGTTGATAACTCTGTGGAAAACCCTGTTGATAACCGTAAAACAACATTAAACGTTATCAACAGGGTTTCAATGCACCCCCTTGGATTGAGGATATCAACAGGTTTGTTCATGGCTTTTCATCAAGTTTTCAACGCAATGAGCGGAGAAAAAGATATAAACTTATTAATTTTGCACCGAAATGCAATAGTGTTGATAAACTGTTTAGTGCTCTAAAAATCAGAATATAAGGCTTTGCAAAAACTGTTGATAACCATGCATCGGATGTTTATCTCCAAACAGACAAGAGAAAAGGCCAAAAGTTTTCAACGTATCAACGGCATATCATAACACAACATTTCATTTTTTATTTAAGAAGAAATAAAACATTAAGATTATAAGAAGATGTTGAAAGACGAATGGACAGCCAAGGGCTACATCGACGAACCCGCACCTGAAGGCATTGACCTGAAGGCGGAGATAAGGAGGATGTGCAAGGAGAAGAACGCCGTGATACTGGCGCACTACTATACGCAAGGTGAAATACAGGACACGGCAGACTTCATAGGTGACTCGCTCGCACTGGCACGCAAGGCTGCACAGACCGACGCAAAAATAATAGTGATGTGTGGCGTACACTTCATGGCTGAGACGTGCAAGATACTTAGTCCCGACAAACTCGTGCTTGCTCCCGACCTCAACGCCGGATGCTCGCTGGCCGATTCGTGCAAGGCCGATGACTTGAAAAAATATAAGGAGGAGCATCCAGGCTACAAGGTGGTGAGCTATGTCAATACCACAGCTGCCGTGAAGGCTCTGACCGATGTGGTGGTGACGAGCGGCAACGCAAAGAAGATAGTTGACACGTTCGGCAAGGACGAAAAGATAATATTCGGACCCGATTACAACCTCGGCTCATACATAAACGAGGTGACAGGGAGAAAAATGCTACTGTGGAACGGCGGTTGCCACGTGCATGAACGTTTTTCTGTGGCCGAGATAGTGCGGCTCAAGGCCGAGCATCCCGGAGCAAAGGTACTGGCTCATCCTGAATGCAAAGGACCAGTGCTGGCCGTGGCCGATGTGATTGGTTCCACGGCGGTGCTGCTCAAGCATGCCATTGAGAGCAGTGATACGGAGTTTATCGTGGCCACAGAGGCTGGTATACTGCACGAGATGACGCGCAACTGCCCCGACAAGACTTTCATACCTGTGCCACCCGAAGTGAGTGAGGGCGGACTTGGCTGCTCTTGCAACGAGTGCGACTACATGAAGATGAACACAATGCTCAAGATATACAACACGCTGAAGTATGAATGGCCGTCGGTAGATGTAGATCCTGATGTGGCTCGTGAGGCAGTAAAGCCCATAGAGCGTATGCTTGAGCTTAGCTAAGTGACGGTGGTATGCTGGGAACAATAGTAAATACAGGTGCCATCATCGTGGGAACGATTGTAGGCACATTGCTTCATACTGGCATAAAGGACAAATACAAGCGTGTGCTTTACGACTCGCTTGGACTTGCCTCGCTCGCCATCGGACTCAATGCTTCAATCTCATACATGAAGGAGAGCCAGTATCCGGTGCTCTTCATTCTCGCCATTGCCATAGGCGGCGTGGTGGGCACTGGGCTTGACATTGACGGCCGCTTCCGCAGACTCATAGAGCGGCGCACACAGAAACGGAATGGTGAAAAGGCATCGTCTGGTCAGAATTCGTTTGCCGACGGCCTTATCACCGCCATGTTGCTCTATTGCATAGGTCCGTTGTCTATGCTCGGCCCTGTGGTGAGTGCGCTCAACGGCGACAATACATTGCTATTTACCAATGCCACACTCGACCTTGTTTCTTCCTGTGTATTTGCTTCCACATACGGCATAGGCATGATACTTTCAGCTCCTGTGCTGTTTCTGTGGCAGGGAGCGTTCTATCTGGTGGCGCAGATGTCAAGCCAAGCCGTGAGCGACGCTCTGATGGCTGAGCTTCTAATAGTGGGCGGATTGCTCATAATGGGCAGCGGACTCTCGCTGCTCAATCTGAAAGACTGCAAGACACTCAACCTTCTGCCCTCGCTCCTTGTGCCGATAGTTTGGTTTGTCATAAAGGCATTATGGTAGAGTGGGGGATACTACTGCTTTCTTGTAATGGCTTGGTAAACGGTTATTGCGGCCAGCATAAATATAAAAGGCATGAACGGTGCCTTGAATCTTGTTTCTCCATGAATGGCAAGAACAAGCGAAAGAGAGCCGCCTATGATGATCATTAAAGGGATAAAGGCTCTTTGATATTCTCTTCTCTTTATAAGAATGTATCCTCCTCCTATGGCGAGTACTATCAGCAGCAGGTAGTATACCAGGTTGAAGAGTGCCAAATATTGTATGGCGGAAAGTCCGCATAAATTTCCTTTTAGGATATTTCTGTAGGGCAATGTCACAAAGTTGTTTTCCGACTTCTCCTTGTGAGTGGAGAAAGCCGCGATGTTGTCCATGTCGTTGTAGTACATATAAAGGAGTCTTCCCGGCATTTTTTTCAGATACTGCACAGGGTGTTCTTTCAGCCATTCCATGCTTCTTTCTTTCCATATCTCGTTACATTCTATGGCTGTTTTCTGGTCCATGCTTTCTATGTATCGTATAGTGCCTTTGGGATATGGGTCTGTACCATATTGTGGAGCGACTGATTTTTCATAAGTTGCTTCTGCCATGTTAAACCACAAAGACTCTGCTTGGAACAGAAAAAAGCCGGTATGCAGATAGCTGTAAACTCCGACTAAAACAATGAATGAAACATATCCTGAACAAAGCAAGAGGCATTTCTTTATCTTGTTCTTGTTTATAAACAGTATATAGTAAAGGACAAGTGTGCCAATGAACACCATGGCCACTGGACGAAACCAGTTGGCTATTCCGAAAAGAACCCCACTGGTAAAAAGATAAATGTACTTCTCTTTGCTGATGGCCATATACAATGCTATGCACGCAAAGCAAATCATGGGAATTTCAGACAAAATAGTTGTGCTTTGTCCCAGATTGTTTGGATATAGAATATAAAGTATGCAGGCTATGACAGATACAGTGGGTGAAAATAGTTTCTTGGCTATTTTGCCAATAAATAGGGCGGTCAAGGCTTTAAGGAAACATAGAAATACCAGGAGTGGATACAGAGATTTGAAACACAGCAACGACAATGCTGTAAGGTTTACTGAACCTATATTCCAAATAAAAGGCTTTCCCTTAATAAGAGGTAGACATGGATACATTTGACCTGTGTTGATACATACTTGGGCAAACTCTATATATCCGTCTCCATCATTGGTTGGTGTATATCCGAATATAGCTAAAACCAATAGCAGCAATACGAAGTAAAAGCCATTGATTGTATAGAGCATCTTATCTGTTCTTTCCATTTTCAGTAGTCTTGAAAACAAAACTTTGCACCCCAAAATATGTCATTTACAATAGGTTTATGAGTAATAAACGGCATAGTGTTGTTAGGTATATTTACATGTATGTTGTCTTTACGTGCGGTTCTATGAATTAGCGGAACAAGTCTTCCATACATACTTCTTTCTGCACAATGCCGTTGTACTTGCCAGTGGCCACTCCGTATGTGGTTATCATCGTGAGGTGGATGGTTTGTTTGGGCGACAATGTGCTTTTTAGTGCTTCTATACGGCGGCGCAGGTGCATGTCTTCGTCCTTGCTGATGGTATATTGGGTATTGGAGAATTTCATCTCGCACAGGTTTACCACATTGTCGTTTCTTGCTATCAACAGGTCTATCTGCACACCATCTTTGCCGTCGTCGCCCCTCACGCTCCATGCTGACAGACTCGTCTGTACTCCGCTTATCCCAAGTGCTTGTTTTATTTGTTCTATATGCTGCCAGCAAACTTCCTCAAAGGCTATGCCGTGCCATGCCCGCATGATGTCGGAAGTACAATTGTCGTTTATGAAATTGGCATTGTGCACATTAGGCTTCACATATTTCAGCCAGAACAGGCAGAAATTGTCTATCAACTTGTAGCACACTGTTGTTTTAGGTTTTCCGTATGGAGTGTAGCGCATGATGAAGTCGCTCTCCACAAGTGCCGCCAATGTACATGAAAGTCCACCGCCAATTGGAATGTCAGCAAGACGGCTTATTTCCTCACGTGTGAAACCTGTGTGTCGTGTAGCTAGCAAGTTTACCACTTTCTTGCTTTCCTCTGGATTGTTGAATATGGCAGCGAAAAGTCGGTTGTACTCATCGTGCAGACGTGGTTTTTGTCCGAAAAGTATTCTGTCGGCATTTTGTTCGAAGCTTAGTCCTTTCTGAAAGTAGCTGAGATAATATGGTATGCCTCCAAACACCATGTAGCTTTGCAGTATGTCATACTGGCTCATCTGCACGTTGGCTTGCTCGAAATACTCCTCACATTCGTGCAGACGGAATGGAGACAGCTTTATTTCGGCGGTCAACCGTCCATACAGTCCACCCTTGTTTCTTGAAAGGTTGCTGAGAATCCATGATGTAGCACTGCCGCAGACAATAAGCATTATGTTGTCTTTGCCACTACACCATCCGTTCCAGAAGTTCTCAAAGGCTGGCAGAAAACCCGATCGTGGCGTGTCCATCCACGGCAACTCGTCGATGAAGACAACTTGCCGTGAACCATTGTCTTGGTTTTGCAGCAACTGCTCAAGCTGGAAGAAAGCCTCCATCCACGATTTTGGAGCCTTGAAGCCCTCCAGTCCATGGTTGAGCAAGGTATAATAGAAACTCTCCAACTGTGTCTTGAGGCGATTTTTGCAGCCGTCTTGGTCAACGGGTGATACGCCAGTGTGCTGAAAGGTAATCCTGCCTTTTAGCGCTTGCTTTATTAGAAAAGTCTTTCCTACTCGTCTGCGCCCATACACAGCCACGAACTCTGGATGTCCGCTTTGATACAGTGTTTCAAGTTCTGCTATCTCTTCTTTTCTGCCAATAATCATATAATAAAAAGAGTTATATTCTGCCGCAAATATACTAAAAATGTAATTAGCGGCAAAATAAGGTATATTTTATTCTGCCGCTAATTGTGGTTTTGTGGTTTGCTATGCTTGTTTTTACTTTTTGCTTACCAGTCTGGAATCGTCCTGTTGCCCATTCCACTCTCTGAGGCTATAGCAATTGCCTATTTTGGTTGAACAGACAACGTTAGAGCCCACGCCGATATGAAAATTCAATATAATGTGTAGATATATGCAAAACTACTGTACCGGTAATGGTACAATGGTGGCTTGCAATTAAAACCACACATGATTGATATAATCACATCTGGGACATCTACCGTTGACCATGTCCAAGACCAAAATTACTGTGAACTTGCTATATGGCATTACATACGCTTAGCGGCTCTTCCACCATCTTTCAACAAACGGCAGTGGAGCTTTTCCGGTTGTCCATGGAAGCCATTTGTATATTGCCCACACGATGGCGGTGGAGCAGAGGCAGACAATGATGAAGGCTATGGCAATGAGGTGGTAACCGCCTTCGGTATATTGTGGCATTAGGCGGCCGACTATCAGCGGTACGCCGCCGCTGATGAAGTAGTAGATGAGGCTGTGACTGCCTATGTACTCCACCATTTTGATGCTTGGCAGACGCTTGCAGAGCCACACTAAGCACAATGATGACAGGACGGTGTCGGTGAAAAAGAGTGGGAAGCTGTCTATTTGGATAACGTAGAACGTCATGTTTATGCCGTTTGCATATTCATATACCTTGATTATAACAAGCAAGAGAAACAATGGTATGTATGATGCGGCGTGCATATTGTCGATAACGTGCTCGCAACGTCTGAAAGCGTGGCCGATAAAGAGAAATACGAGAGCTATGAACGACACGTTGAGTATGGACAACGGTGTTATATCTGTGTCATAGGCCACGGCCATGCAAGGCAGTGTGCACAATATGGCGGTTATGATAAGTTTTCCACGGCTTGTCAACACTATTGCCATGAACAGCACTTCGGCCACTATGAGCGACGATACAAACCACGAGGCTTCGCCAGACAATATTCTTTCTATTATGTCAAGTGGGTCTATGGTTGTGCCATGGACAAAAGCCTTTAGCACCGCTATCGTTGGCGTGTAGATAAGGTATGGTATTATGAGTTTTTGCAGTATAGACTTGAGCTTCCGCCTTGTGTCGGGGATAGCTGACTGGGCGCACCACCCGTTTTTCTCTATGACTTGCTCAGTGCAGTTGGGCATGAAGAGGTAGCCGGAAATGAAGAAGAACATGGCCAGGGCGTTCTCCACATACATTGAATAGGGCGGAATGTCACTGCCGGCATAGTACATAGAGGTGTGGAACAGCAGTATCAGCATCATGCTTGTTCCCCTCGTGCGGTCTATCCAGCCTTTTCTTTCCATGCAGATATGGTGTTTTACTATGTGAACTGTGCCATTCATAAGGTCGTAAGCAAGCTACTTCCTATCATGAGGCAAGCTACTTCCTATTACGAGGTATGCTTCTTCCTATCACGAGGATGCGTACACTAATTGATTACGGCCACTTTGCATACTGTTCCTTTTGAACCGTCCTGCTTAGCCGTGACCACATTGTATACTCCCGAAGCCACTCGCTTGCCGTCGCGGTCATGTCCGTTCCAAGTGAATGTACCGCCGGTGCTGCGTCCCTCGGCCACGAGATAGCCTGTGGCAGTGGTTATCTTAACGTCGGCGTTGTAGCTTAGTCCCACAATAGTTATGAGTCCTGTGTATTCGGGAGTTACCGGGTTGGGATAGGCATATACGTTGTTCTTGTCCATTTCCTCCACTGGTTCGGTGGCGTCACTCGTGTATGAGCACAGTCCGTTTTGCGTGGCGAAGAACACCTCGCCCGTCTTTCCGTTTATTGCAATGCTGTTTATGGTGTTTGAAGCAAGCCCGCTGTTCTCTGTCGTGTAGTGGGCTATCTGGGTATTATTGTCGGCACTGATGAGATAAACGCCATTGCTGTTTGTGCCTACCCACTTGCGGTTGCCACCGTCAATGGCTATACTCGTCACTGGAACTTCGTTCAGCAGATAGTCGGCATTGTTGGTACCGTCGTTTCTTGCCACCTTGTATTGCATAAACGAGTTGGTCTTGTTGCTTATATATTCCGGTGTGAGATAGAATAGACCGCTGTTTGTGCCTACCCAGATGTTGCCTTCCATGTCTTCTGCGGCGCACTGCACGGTGGCGGAAGAATATGTAGTGCCGTCCTGATTGGTGAAGTTGTCATAGACAGCCACGTTGTCATCGGTCTTGTTGTAGTATATTATAGACGGCTTGCGCCAGTGGTCATTGCAGAACCACAGCAGTCCGCGGCTGTCGAAGAATGCATTGACCATATTGTCAAGGCTTCGGTCTTCGTACATGAATTCCTTTTTGTGGTGGTCAACCCACTGTCCGTCGCTGGTATATTCAAACAGCGAGGTTGAAGGCGATTTGGAATTGAGCATCCACAGGTTGCCTTCGCTGTCGAAAGTCATGGCGTTTACTATCACATAGTCCATCATTGCCAACGGTGAGCGCAGCGGACTGTTGTTCAGGTTGAACTCCTGTTTGAACTTTCCGTTTTCAAACTCATACAAGCCGCTCTTGCCGCTTACGAAAGTGCGGTCTATGTCAGTTCTCCGTGTGTCGTTGGCTATGCAGTCCATGTCCCAATAGCGGTGGCCGGTAGCTTCAGCTATTCCGTCCTGCTGATAGTTTTGCCACTCGTTGCCGTCCCACACCTGTGCAGTTCCTCTGTTTGCGGCTTCGGTAGTAGAAGAAAACAGTCCGCCGGTGCTGTACAGTTTGTTGCCGAACATTTTCACAGAATAGAAAAGGTTGTAGTCCGGTCCGTCGGGATTGAGCTTTTCCACCGTACTGTAGTACTTTTCCCAGTCGCTGTTGTCATCGTTGAACAAGCTGCTGCTGTATTCTGTCACTACCGTCCAGTTGCTTTTGTCTATCAGGTTGTCGCTCATACTGCCCCTGTGTACCTTGCCGTTGGCATCGAGCGCATAGATATAGTTGGCGTCAAAGTCCACTTTCTGTATTTCGGCATCCAGATAATACGTCTCGTTGATGTCGCTCTTGACAGCATCAATCTTCACCATGCCGAAGTTTGTGGCAAGATACGTGTATCGTCCATTGCTTTTCATGGAGTTTACCGTTTTGTCCTCCACCATGTTCTTGTCGTACAGGTCATAGATGTTGGTGACGTTTTCGTCGGTTCCCACTATGTCAATGTTGCTGTTGTCATACACCACCACCAGTTTCTTTGCCACACTGTTCCACGCTATGTCCTTCACGTTGGTGTCGTGCAGGCTGTTTATTTTGTCGAAAGTCGTTATCGACCCGTCGCCTGTGCTGTACATGTAGAGTCTGTCGGAGGCTCTTACAAACAAGTGACTGCTTCCTGCCGCCACTATCTTCTGCACTTCCTTGTAGGCATTGTATGCCTTCCATGTGCCTATGGCCGCATCGGCACATACCGTTGTTGCCGTTTGCAGCGCAAGTGCAAGTATCAAGCGTGTTGCCTTGTTCATGTATTTTGCTTTTTGGGTTCTTCCGTTGTGCAGCTATTCTTCATTATAACCGCAGTGGTGTGCTGCATCTTCTAAGCCTTTAATTGTGTGCAGCTATTCTTCATTTTTCATTTCTTTCAGATAGTCTGCCAGCTTCTTCACAGCCCTTGCCCTGTGGCTTATCTTGTTTTTCACCTCGTGTCCCAGTTCGGCAAAGGTCTTGTCGTAGCCTTCTGGCTGGAATATGGGGTCGTAGCCGAAGCCTCCCTGCCCTCGCCGCTCGCGTATTATCTCGCCACAGACGATGCCTTCAAACTGGCTCACCTTTGGCTGTGCGCTGTCGTCCGCCTTCTCTATTAACGCTATCACGGTACGAAATCGTGCCTTGCGGTTGTTATTTTCTCCTAAATTGGCCAGTAGCTTGGTCATGTTTGCCTCGCTGTCGTGACCTTCTCCGCCAGCATAGCGCGCACTGTACACTCCCGGTTCCCCGCCAAGGGCATCAACTTCAAGTCCCGTGTCGTCTGCAAACACGCTCAAGCCATACTTCCTGTATATATACTCCGCCTTCTGCATGGCATTTTCTTCGAGCGTACATCCCGTTTCTGGTATCTCGTCGTGGCAGTCTATGTCTTCGAGTGACAATACTTCCATGCCGTTGCCGAGTATATCTCTTATCTCAGTCAGCTTGTTTCTGTTGTTTGTTGCGAATACTATTTTCATCTTTCTGTTCTGATTTATAATCAATAGTTTGTAATAAGCAAGTGGGTTACTTTCTTATAAAAAAACATTTTGTGCATATGTGCTAAGTTCACTTTCTTGCCATCAGCTTCATTTTAGAATCATTGCCAATCCCATTAGGAAACGGATTGCTGGCGCATGGCAAAGGTAAGCATAAAATCTGTGAATACAGTCCCTTTCTTGTGCACAGTCTTATTAATATGAACATACTCACATACAAAGGAGGATACAAAAATGTTGCTATAGCCTGTGATAATATCTTTCAGTTCCGTATTTGCAACTTTTTCCAGTTTTCCAGTTTGTCAGTATCAAGTTCACAACTTTTTCCAGAATACATGTCCGCTAAAATGTAATAGGCTTCACTATCAAACGGAGCTTATTACAATAGCTGATGAAGCTGGCTTCATTGCCCAACGAAGCCTATTGCCAAAAATGACATGAAAAAAGTATCTTAAGATATATTGCGAAGTATCCTAAGATACTTGGGCAACTATCCTAAGATACTTTGCCAAGTAAGTTATGTAGGATGGAGTACTCTGCCATGCGGTTAAGAAGTGCGCCACATTCTTGGCTAATGGTGAAAAACAACTTTGCACAATACTTCCATAAGGAACTTTTTACGTAATTTTGCCGCACAGTTGGCTTCCATGGGTTGTTCATGAGCCAACTGTAGATATGGTTTCCTATCCATTTAACTCCACAACAGACATGAAGATACAGATAATCAACGGCCCCAACCTCAATCTTCTCGGTGTGCGCGAGCCGGGCATCTACGGCAACGACTCGTTTGAGAGCTACCTCGAGACGCTGCGTGCAGCCTATCCCGACGTGCAGATAGACTATTACCAGAGCAACATCGAGGGCGAACTTATCAACAAGTTGCAGGAGGTGGGCTTCACCTTTGACGGCGTGATACTCAACGCCGGAGCCTACACCCACACCAGTGTGGCACTTCAAGACTGCCTCCGCTCGCTGCGCTGTCCGGCAGTAGAGGTACACATTTCAAATGTACACAAGCGTGAGGAGTTCCGCCATCACTCGTTCATATCGTGCGCCTGTCTTGGCGTGATATGTGGTTTCGGTCTCGACTCCTACCGCCTTGCGCTCGAAGCACTTTTGAGACACAAGCAATAATCCTGATGGACTACGCATCACTTGACGACTATGTGCTGAGCCACACCGAGCCTGAGGGCGACTACCTTTATCGCCTTTACCGCGCTACAAACATACAGTTGCTGCACGGACGCATGGCCAGCGGCCACCTGCAAGGGCGGCTGCTGAAGATGCTCGTGGCCATAAGCGGGGCAAGGAATGTGCTTGAAGTGGGCACGTTCAGCGGCTACAGCGCTATCTGTATGGCTGAGGGATTGCCCAAGGGCGGCAAGGTTTACACTTTCGAGATAAACGACGAGCAGGAGGACTTTACCCGTCCGTGGATAGAAAACAGCCCTGTGGCCGACCGCATAGAATTCATCATCGGCGACGCCGTGACAGAGGCTCCTAAGCTAGGGGTGCGCTTTGACCTTGCTTTCCTCGACGGCGACAAGCGCAAATACCGTGAGGCTTACGAGATGGCACTTGCCGTTGTGAGGCCGGGCGGACTGATTTTGGCCGACAACACATTATGGGATGGCCACGTGGTTGACCACTCATACGACAAGGACCAGCAGACCGCTGGCATAGAACGCTTCAACGACATGGTGGCCAGCGACGCAAGGGTGGAGTGTGTGATGCTACCCCTGCGCGACGGACTGACGCTAATACGTGTGAAAGACACCGAAAATTGTTGATTCGCTGGCAATATTCATTCTTTACTCTCTCCGTCGAGCTTGTTTATCAGATACTGCCTCACATCACGCCAGTGGTATAGTGGAGCGCAGTCGGTCTTGACGGGCAGAGTGGCTTCGTTCTCGTTGAGAAGCACTTTCAGAAGTATGTCTTTGTCGGCCTTGTCCTTGCGGAAGAAAACGAGCTGCACGTTGGAACCCATAGGGAAAATGCGGTAGTTGACCCATCCTTTGCGCTCCAAAGAGTCAAAATCGCCGGTCTTGAGATCGTATCCGTTGATGCCCATCAGACACACTAACGGCAATACACACACCTCATGACCGAAGCGGAGCGTGGCTCCGGGATGTTCAAGTGCCAAACAACTGTCGGCATCGGCTATCATCCGGCGCAACAGATGTCTCTGCGAGTATGGCTGTTTGCCGCCGTTTAGCGTGCAGTGGCCGTAATCGGCATACCAAGAAGCGTTGCCCGCACGCCAGTAGCCGTACAGTTCTTTGTCGGTAAACAGGTCGTAGAGAGTTATCGATGAACTGCTCGGGCAGTTCTGGATGCTTGATGCGAGCTTCAGAAGTTTGTCGTTCAGCTGGCGCGCATCCACATTTTTGTTCACATATGTAGTGTCGTTGAACAGCCTTGGCATGGGACTTTTCCAGTCCACGTTGTCCTCATAGAACTTGTCGAGAGCCTCCTTCACTCCATTGTTGCGGCGGTTGCGCGACAGCCGGCGGTCATTGTGGTTCAGATAGTCCATATCCACTTGGCTTGCATCGTGGCGGATTATGAGCCGTGGGTTTAGTTTTGCCAGTTCCTGAAGCTCGTTTTCCATCGATAGGATGCACCTTATCACCACCGTACTCCGGGCATCCACAACTGCATTGCCGCTGAATACCTCTGGGAAACGACCGTACATTCTCCGGGCAATGGCGCGATGCTGTTCGGCTCCCAACGGGGTAAGTTCGCCAAGACGACCGCTCGCCTCGTCACGAAGCAGTCTTATGCGCCTCAGAACGTCACGTCCCAAAGGGGTCAACTTGCCCAGACTGTCGGCCTCGGCCAGTATTTTGCATGGCTTTTCATAGTCGTTTCGGCTTATTAGATAGCGCGATCCGTGACGGCCATAGTGGCTT
This sequence comes from Bacteroidaceae bacterium, assembly GCA_963590865.1. Classification (GTDB taxonomy): domain Bacteria; phylum Bacteroidota; class Bacteroidia; order Bacteroidales; family Bacteroidaceae; genus Prevotella. The sequence continues at coordinate 13,988 of CAVAQY010000052.1, forward strand.
ATATAGAAAGGGTGCAGCCCCTTTGGTGTGGGAGTAAATCCGTTCGGACTTGGATTGGGATAGGCCAGCAGGTTGCTACCCGATAGGCGGATATTGCCAAATATTTCTTTCTTTACGCTCTGTGCGGTTGACACCGCCGCAAAAAACAGCGATACGGCCACCAGCAACAGCACTCTCTGTCCTGCGATATGGTTGTGAGTCTTCTTCATAATTTAGTATATCTGGTTTTATAATATATCGTTGTTAGTTCGGTGGTAATTTATAGAACCGCCTAAAGTTAAATATCCGTTTTTTCAAACGTATTTCCACAATTCAATCCATGTACTTCATGAGCACATCCCACACTGCCGCTATGTGGCAGAGGCTGCCGGCGAGCACGAAGAAGTGGAACACCGTGTGCATATACCGCCGCTTCTTGAGCGTGTAGAAGCACGCCCCAGTGATGTAGCACACGCCTTCGGCCACGAGCAGCCACACCGCTGCTGCATTGACACAGGCCATTAGCGGCTTGAAAGCCACGAGTACGGACAGCCCCATGCCCACAAAACAGGCCGTTTCAAGGTTGCTGTGCTCCTTCAAACGGGTGAAACTCATAACCGTTCCCGCCACGGCGCACAGCCAGACGAAGCCGAACAAGCCCCATCCCCAGCCGCCTTCCTGGCGCAAAGCCACCAACGTAAGGGGCGAATACGACCCTGCTATGTGCCAGTAGATGGCGGCGTGGTCCCACCGTCGCAGCCGTTCGCGCCACCGGCTTCGGCGCGGCGTGGCATGATAGGCGGTGGAGGCTATGTAGGAACCCAGCATGCCAAACAGGTATAGCATCACTCCGAGGCGTGCCCAACCGTTGCCGTGGCGGAAACAAAACACGAGGAAAGCCACGCCGACGGCCACTCCCATGAGTATTCCGGCGGCGTGCGACCATGTGTTCCACAGCTCTTCCTTGCGTGTGTACCGTATTGACATCGTTTTTATATGCGGTTTGAAGTCACTCTTCCTTCCTGTTTCTCCTTCTCTTCGGCTTGGAATTGCCTTTGTCGCCTTCTTCGGAGGCGATGGTGAAGTCAAGTTGGCGTCGCTCAATGTCGGCCTTGGCCACCTGTATGCGCACGGGGTCGCCAAGTTGGTAGCGATTGTGGTGTCGCCGTCCTACGAGTTGGTAATTCTTTTCGTCGAAGTCGTAGTAGTCGTCGTCCAGGTCGCGCATCGGCACCATGCCCTCGCAGTGGTTCTCGTCTATCTCGCAGTATATGCCATAGCTCTGTATGCCGCTTATGTGTGCGTCATATACGTTGCCCACCTTGTCGGCCATGAACTCCACCATCTTGTATTTTATGGAGTCACGCTCTGCGTTCTGCGCCACAATCTCCATGTCGCTGCAATGTTCGCACAGCTCCTCGTAGTGGTCTTTGTTCACTGAGCGACCGCCGTTCTGATATTTAGTGAGCAGACGGTGTACCAGCGTGTCGGGGTATCGGCGTATTGGCGACGTGAAGTGTGTATAGTAGTCAAAGGCGAGACCATAGTGCCCGATGTTGTGAACGCTGTACTTGGCCTTCATCATGGCTTTCAGTGCCACCATCTCTATCAGGTTCTGCTCTTTCTTGCCGGCGCACTGCTCCATGAGCGCGTTGAGGCTCTTCGATATGGCTCCCTTTGTGCCGGCAGTCTTCATCTTGTAGCCGAACTTAACCACAAACCCGCGCAGCGTCTCCAGCTTGGTCGGGTCGGGTTGGTCGTGTACTCGGTAGGGCAAAGTCTTCGGTTTCTGCCCACGCTTCACCTTGCCAATGCTTTCGGCCACAGTACGGTTGGCCAGCAGCATGTACTCCTCGACGAGTTTGTTGGCATCCTTTGACTTCTTGAAGTAGCAGCGTATGGGCTTGCCGGTCTCGTCAATGTCAAAGCGCATTTCCTCCCTGTCGAACTTCACCGCACCGTTGGCAAACCGTTTCTCGCGCAGCTTCTTGGCCAGTCGGTCAAGCTGTATCAGTTCGGCGGCATATTCTCCTTTATAACCTTCACTGCTTGGAGCCGGTGCGGGCATACCCTGCCCATCGACAACACCATTCTTTTCGAGCGTGTCCTGCACCTCTTCATACACAAATCTGCGGTCGCTCTTGATGACGGTGTGTACCAGCCGCCAACGCTTTACCTCGGCCTCGTCGTCCATCTCGAATATTACGCTATAGGCCAGCTTCTCCTCGTTGGGGCGCAGCGAGCAGATGAAGTTGCAGAGACGCTCTGGTAACATGGGCACGGTGCGGTCAACAAGATACACGCTTGTGGCCCGCTTGTATGCCTCCTTGTCTATTACCGATCCTTCGGTGACGTAGTGCGACACGTCGGCTATATGCACTCCCACCTCCCAGAGTCCGCTCTCAGTGCGGCGAATGGACAGTGCGTCGTCGAAGTCCTTGGCATCGTGTGGGTCGATGGTGCAGGTGAACACGCTGCGGAAGTCCTCCCTCTCCTCCAAGTCCTGCTTGGTTATCTCGGCCTTTATGCCGTCAGCGGCCTTCTCAACCTCTTCCGGATAAGTGTATGGCAGTCCGTATTGCGCCAGTATGGCGTGCATCTCGGCATTGTTGTCGCCCTGTTGTCCGAGCACGTCAATCACTTCGGCCATTATGTTGCGGTGCTCCGCATCGGGCCACTGCGTTACCTTCACTACAGCCTTGTCGCCCGTCTTGCCGCCCTTGAGTTTGCCTTTGGGTATAATGATGTCGTTTACCACCAGATTGGCCTGTGGCAAGAGGAACGCCAAATCACCTTCAACACGCAGCTTGCCCACCATGGTGTCGTGGGCGCGCTTGATGATGGCGGTGACCATGGCCTCCTTTATGTGGTTGTGTCGCCGTGCAAGGTAGGTCACCTGAACGGTGTCGCCGTCGAGAGCCGCCATACTGTTGCGCTCGGCCACGAACACCGGCAGACTGCCGTCGGCAGGAATAAAACTGTTCTTGCCGTTGGCCTTGCGGCGGAACTTGCCCTCCTGCACCTGCGTCTTGGTGTTCAGCCGGTAGGAGTTCTCGCTCACCTTGGTCAGGAAGTCATCCCACGCCATCTCCTCCATCGTGTCGATGGCGAGCATTTTCAGCGGATGCGTGTCCAGTTTGAGCGTCTTGAAGATATACTTGAAATTGAGCGTGTCGCCCGGATTTGCAAGAAACAGCTTTTGTACTGCCTCGGCGACATCCTTTCTGCCTATTCGTTTGCCACCTTTTTTCTTTTTCATAGCATATAGTTTTTAGGTGAATTACTGTATTGCAAATATAAACAAATTAAACTGGTATAACACAACAAACCGTCTATGTATTTGCACTTTGTAACAAATTCGACCACTTTGTGTAACTTCACGGCAATCAATTGTCAAGGCAGCTTTCTATTTACGACTTCTTTCTGGCCAAAAAGAGAAATAGCCTTTATGTAATTGCTCCACAATAAGAAAGGGAATAAGGGAACTCTTGCGCCTTTACTCTTCCCTTATCTTCCATTCGCTGATGGTGCGCTGCTTGCTGTCGAAG
>CAVAQY010000053.1:0-17443 GCA_963590865.1 Bacteroidaceae bacterium
TCAGTTCAACCATACGCTTGGCCCTTATTTCCTCCGCCGTCATCAGCGATGCACGGTTGGCCACCTTGTCGCCGCGAGTCTTTTCAGGCACAAGATACAGTCCAAGATATTCTCTCATGCGCACCCCGTCTTTCACGATGTAAAGATAGAGCGACACCCTGCCATGGGCAAGTTTCTTTGTCCGTAAGTGGACTGGACTATAAAACATGTTCTTTTTCATTTATTTAATTCGTTTATAATTTCGGGGGACACTCTCATAGACGCTCTCGGAGACAGATACGACCCAAACAAACCTACAACAAACCAATAATAAACCACAATTACGCAACCCCTATAAACGCAACAAAGCCGCTGAAATTCAGCGACTTTGTTGTGGTTTGTTATGACTTTGTTACGGTTAGCCGTGACTATCCGAAATTGTCGTACATGATGGATTCCTCATCAACTCCAAGGCTGTCGAGCATAGACACCACAGCCTTTGACATAGGTCCAGGGCCGCACATGTAGTACTCCACGTCTTCCGGAGCTTCGTGGTTCTTCAGGTAGGTTTCATACATCACCTGGTGAACGAAACCAGCTGTATATTTCACTCCTGCTGCATCGGCTGCGGGATCGGGACGGTCGAGAGCGAGGTGGAAATGGAAGTTGGGGAAGTCCTTTTCCAGTTGCAGGAAGTCGTCAAGATAGAACACTTCGCTGAGCGAACGTGCGCCGTAGAAATAGTGCATGGCGCGGTCGCGGGTGTCGAGCGTTCTTGTCATGTGCATTATCTGTGCGCGCAGTGGAGCCATACCGGCACCTCCGCCCACCCAAATCATCTCTTTCTTGGAGTCGAATATGGGGTGGAAGTCTCCGTAAGGGCCGCTCATCACCACCTTGTCGCCGGGTTTGCGGCTGAATATGTACGACGATGCAATGCCTGTGGGCACGTCCTGGAAGCCAACTTGTGGTCTTGGCTTGAACGGCGTGGTAGCTATGCGCACCGTAAGCATGATGCGGTCGCCCTCGGCGGGGTAGTTGGCCATGGAATAGGCGCGCATTGTGGGCTGCGGATTGTGCGCCTTGAGCGAGAAGATGTTGAATTTCTCCCACATGGGCAGGTATTCGTTGCCAATGGCAGCCTTGTCGAAGTCCTTGTCGTAGTCGATACAGTCGTAGGCCGGTATCTTTATCTCCGCATACGAACCGGGCAGGAAGTCCATGTGCTCGCCCGGTGGCAGCGCAACGATGAATTCCTTGATGAACGACGACACATTCTTGTTTGAAATCACGGTACACTCCCATTCTTTCACGCCAAGTACGCTCTCGGGGAGCTTGATTTCCATGTCGCCACGCACCTTGCACTGGCATCCTAACCGCCAATGGTCTTTTATCTGCCGACGGGTGAAGTGCGGCTTCTCGGAGTCCAATATCTCTCCGCCACCCTCCATGACCTGCACTTTGCATTGTCCGCACGATGCCTTACCGCCGCACGCTGACGACAGGTATATTCCGTTTTCGTTGAGAGTGGACATCAGGCTGTTGCCCTGCGCCACATTGAGTTCCTTGTCGCCGTTGATTTTTATAGTGACGTTGCCGCTTGGTGACAAATAGCTCTTGGCAGCCAGTAGCAACACCACCAAAAGCAGTATCGTGACAAGGAATACTGCTATGCTAACTAATATGAATTGTCCCATATAATGCTTTGTTCAAGTTTCTTTTGTTTCGGTTTTCACGGGTTATAAGCCCTGCGTATTATATCTTCAACCCTGAGAAGCACATCATTGCCAAGGCCATGAGTCCCACGGTAATGAACGTGATGCCGAGTCCGCGCAGAGGTTTCGGCACATCGCTGTACTGCATCTTCTCCCGTATAGCACCCATTGACACAATGGCAAGCGTCCAACCGAGTCCGCTGCCGAATGCATACACCACAGCATCGAGCACGCTCCCGATGTACTGGCTGCTGGCCGGGTCGAGGTTAACGCGCTGTTGCATGAAGAGCGACGCACCCATTATGGCACAGTTCACGGCTATCAGCGGCAGGAAGATTCCCAGTGCTGAATATAGTGCGGGCGAGTAGCGTTCTACTGCCATTTCCACCAGCTGCGTTATACCGGCTATTATGGCGATGAACAGTATGAAGCTGAGGTATGAAAGGTCAACGCCTTCAACGAGGCAACCGTTGCCCAGCACGTGGGTTTGCAGCAGATAGTCAACAGGAACTGTGACCACGAGCACAAACGTCACGGCAAGTCCCAAGCCCAAAGAGGTCTTCACATTCTTGGAAACGGCCAGAAAAGAGCACATTCCAAGGAAGAACGCAAATATCATGTTGTCGACAAATATCGACCTGATGAACAAGTTAAGTGTATTATCCATTGTCATTTCTCCTTATAAAAATAAGCCCTGTGAATCCAGATGACGCACCCGAGAAGTATCAGAGCCATAGCCGGCATGGCCATCATACCGTTGTTGACATAGCCAAGGTCGTAGACGCTCTGCGGAATGACCTGAAAGCCGAGCACGCTGCCGCGTCCCAGCAACTCGCGGACAAAGCCTACGAGCACCAAGATGGCCGCATAACCCAAGCCGTTGCTTATTCCGTCGAGGAAACTCGGCCACGGACGGTTCATCATGGCAAAGGCTTCGAGACGTCCCATGAGGATACAGTTGGTGATAATGAGTCCCACATAGACCGAAAGCTGCACACTCACATCATAAGCAAAGGCTTTCAGCACTTGGCTAACCACCGTCACGAGGGCGGCAACTACCACGAGCTGTACAATAATGCGTATGCGTGTGGGTATGGTGTTGCGGATTAGCGAGATGATAACATTGGAGAAACCTGTGATTACCGTCACGGCCAATCCCATGACAATGGCCGGTTTCAGCTGAGAAGTGACGGCCAGAGCCGAACAGATGCCCAACACCTGTACCAGAATGGGGTTGTCAAGGTTGAGCGGCTTGACGAAAACTTCCTTGTTTTCCTTTGAGAATATTTTGTCCATAATCGTTTTTTGCCTCTTAATTTAGTCCTTAGCTTTGAAAAAAGCCTTGTAAGCCTCCAGTCCTTCGTGCAACATATCGCTCACGCCTACCGAGGTCAGTGTGGCTCCTGTGATGGCGTCGCACTCTGAAGCGGGATTCTTCACATCGTTTTTCTTAACCACCGACAGCGCTACACGGTCGTTTGCGTCGGAAAAGATTTTCTTTCCGCGGAACTGTTCCTGCCATTTGCGACTGTCCTTTATCTCTGCGCCGAGTCCTGCAGTCTCGCTTTCGTGGTTGAAGTAGGCTCCATAGACTGTGTTTTTGTCGGAGTCTATGGCTACATAGCCCCATATCGGACCCCACAGACCCATGCCATAGACGGGGACAACGTATTTTGTCTGCCCGTCAACCGAACAAACGAAGAGAGCCAGGCGTCCGGCTTTGTAGTCGGCACTATTCAGGACAAAGCCGGCTTTCTCGCCTCCTTTGCTTCCCTGCTCCACAACTTTTCCGTCGGAAGACAGCACTTCGTCGGCCACAACCACTTCGGCATACTTGGAAGCAGAAGCATTGTCGTCCAAATCCCGGATATTGAGTGCCGCAAGTATCTGCTTCTTCTTGTCGAGAGCGACATTTACGTCCTGCATGGGCTTCAGCGTCTGTGACACAAAGGCCATGACAAAGGCCACAATCAGCACCAGTATGATGCTGTATATAATAATGTATGAGTTGGAATTGGTGTTCATTCCTTTCTTGATGTTCTTCCCTGCCATAGTCATTTGCCTTTTGAGGTTAAACGTTTCATGCGTTTTGAGATATTAGCCTGTACTACGCAATAGTCAATCAGCGGAGCAAACATGTTGGCAAGCAGTATTGCGAGCATCATGCCCTCGGGATAGCCCGGATTCTTGACCCTTATAAGGACAGCCATGAAGCCGACGAGCAAGCCGAACACGTATTTTCCCTTCTCTGTGCGTGCGCTTGTCACAGGATCGGTGGCCATGAAGACTGCGCCAAAGGCAAAGCCGCCGAGCACAAGGTGCTCATACCACGGAATGGGAGTCAGTTCGAGCCATCCGAAAAGAGCCGCTGTGAGTGCTCCGCCGACAAACACGCTGAGCATGGTGCGCCAGCTTGCGATGCCTGTCCATAGCAGTATCACGGCTCCGATGGCTATTGCCACGATGCTGGTTTCGCCGATGCTGCCGGGAATGAAGCCTAAAATCATGTCAGACAACGACTGGCTGACGGGTGCGCCCTGTCCTATCTCGCCTAAGGGAGTCGCACAGGTGTAAGTGTCAGGCAGATTGCTGCCCAAACCGAATATGCTTTGGGTGGAGACCCACACACCATCGCCGCTCATCTTCGTGGGGTAGGAGAAGAAAAGGAACGCACGGGCTACGAGAGCCACGTTGAATATGTTCATACCCGTACCGCCGAAGATTTCCTTGGCGAAGATTACTGCAAAGGCCACGGCCAATGCGAGCATCCAGAGCGGGCATCCAACCGGCACAATGAGCGGTATTATGATGCCCGAAACGAGAAATCCCTCCTGTATCTCCTCGCCTTTCCACTGTGCCCAGGCAAATTCGATGCCCAGACCGACCACGTAGCTCACGACAATCTTGGGCAACACGGCAAGGAAACCGTAGAAGAACATTTCCCAAAAGCCCGTTTCGGCAAGCGTTCCTGCTGCAAGGCTGTTCTGGTAGCCCACGTTGTACATGCCAAAAAGCAAGGCCGGCAGCAACGCGATGACCACTATGCTCATGATACGCTTCGAGTCGATGGCATCATGTATGTTTGTGCCTGTATGCGAAGTGGTGTTCGGCACATACAGGAATGTGGCAAAACCGTCATAAAGGCTGTGCAGCGAATGTAGTTTGCCACCAGCTTCAAAGTTTGGCCTTATCTTATCCAAATAATTTTTCAATGCACTCATATCTTTATTCCATCTTTTTTGTCAGTTCTCTTTGCGCAACAAGTCAAGTCCCTCGCGCACTATGCGCTGCAGCTCCAGTTTGGAACTGTCAATGAACTCGGCGAGAGCGAAGTCTTCTGGAGCCACTTCGTAGATGCCGAGCTGCTCCATTTTGTCTATGTCGCCGGCCAGTATCGCCTTGACAAGGAACTCCGCATAGATGTCCATGGGCAATACACGGTCGTATTCACCGCTCATTATCATGTGCCGCTCGCCGCCTTTCACACGTGCGTCAAGCACATACTCCACGCCACGGCGCAACCACGAGAAGTAGCTGCGGCTGACGGAGAACTGCTTTAGACGCGGCATTATCCATCCGGCCAGCTCGTCGGCATCATCGCCTTCTGGTATCACGGTTATTTCCGAACTGTATGCTCCGAGGAAACCGTCCTTCGATGTGACCTTACCAGTAAGGACATTGCCATTAATAATCCTTACTTTCCGGTTGGCGCGCACGCCCTGGGCAAGCAAGGGAGCCAGTTCCTGTCCCACAATCATATCTGTATAGGCAGGTGATTCAACCTCGCTTCCGACGAAAGCCACCTTGCGGGTCATGTCTACATGACCGGTAAGGAACAGACGGCCTATGAACAGCACCACCGTAGGGTCAACCGTCCACACCACTTCGCCCTTGTTGACCGGGTCGATGTGGTTCACCTGCACGCCGACATTGCCAGCCGGGCACGGACCGTCAAACACGTTTACCTCTACATCCTGGGCGTTAACGAGGGCTTTTGCCTTTTGTTTCGCTCCGATACCGAGGTATGTACGGGCTATTTTCGACAGAGCCGTGAGTCCTGTCTGGAAACTCTGTTCCTGTCCCTCAAGCTCATACTCGAAGTCAGCGGCCAAAGGCTTGTCCCTAAGTGCCGACACGAAGATGGCCTTGGGCATCGTTTGCGGATTGGTGGACACAGCATAGGGCAACTGGGTTATGAAGCCGAACAGTCCGGCCTCAAGGATTGCTGACACCACGGCACTACCGTCAAGTGTCGACACGTCTTTTTTGCCAAAGTCAACCGCTTCCTGCTTTTCGTCGGCAGAGACTTCCACGTAGAGCACCTTGCGCCTTTCACCTCGCATAATGGCCGTTACAGTTCCGCCAACGGGCGATGCGAACTTCACTTCAGGATAATCCTTGTTCTGGAACAATGCTTCTCCTGCACGCACAGTGTCACCCTCCTTGACCAAAACCCGGGGAGTTACGCCAGAAAAGTCGGTGGGTTGCAATGCGTATCTGCCCGACTTTTTGAGCGTAAACCCACGCTTTACGGCAGCTCCTGCAAGCTTTATGTCAAGCCCTCTGTGCAGTTTTATTACATTTGCCATAAAATAATTAATGAGTAATTTATGATTTTATTATAATGAATAGTCGCTCGGCAAAATTACGCAATATATACGAATTTTAGAGTCATTTGGCTTCTTTTGTCACTTGTATTACGCGCAAATTCATACGATTGACACCTTTTTCGGTAAGAAGGTAAGCATTTTGCCAACCACAAATTGCAAGGAAGGAGAGAAAATCGTTTCCTAAAACATGTCTGGAAACGGTTTTCTCTCCTGTTTCAAGTGCTGCGGATTCTACCGGTCAAGCAGACTTCAGCGTGTCAAGAAAGCCGAGGCTGATGCTTCTGTTTAGCCTTCGGGATGCCTTCGGGATGCGTTCGGGACGCGTTCGGGTTTAGAGAAAGCCGAAGTTGATGTTTCTGTTCAGCCCTTTCCGCACAGTCCGACAGACCGGTTGAAGCCATTTGGCAGCATCGTTTAGTACAAGAATGCCTTGAAGTTCTTCAGGCTTCCCGGTGCTCCCTGTTCCATACGCGGCAGATATTCTATTGCGCCTACGGTATATTCGGCACCGAGGTCTATCACAATCAGGTGCGGAAAATCTGAGTTTTTCTCCGTCTGCCAATAAGTTGATTCCTGCAAGTCAAACGCCTTGTCGCCCGTATGGTTGCCGTTTTCATTTTCCGAGTCGGCATACTTCACGCTCCATTGTTCCCGGCTTATGCGCCGCCCCTGAGTGTCGTTGAGGTAAAGTTCGGCAATCGCAAGCGGTTCAGTACCGTGTACGTCCAGACATTGGAGCGCAAGGTAGCGTCCTTTTGCAGGTGTCTTGAATTTCAGCGTTTGCCATCCGTTGCCTGAAGCCATTGCGCCGGTAAGCACAGGAGTGGCGGAATTGAGGTCAGGCTTGTCGCCAATGTTGTTGTGCTTATTGCTCTTTTCAAGCTGAAGTTTGTTGAGTTCAGGCTTGTTCTGCCCCCAGACAACGGCTTGTTTAGGTCCTACAACGTCAAGTACAACCACCTCGTTGACTCCTTTCTTGAGCCATACGCCCGGGCTGTACAGAGTCTGTTGCGGTCCGATGCTCCATATGCGTCCCAAAGGATGACCGTTCACATACACCTGTCCCTTGCCCCATGTCTCGAAGTTGAGGAATGTGTCGCCGATTTTCTTCAATTTGAATGTGCCGCGATAGTAGCCAGCCCCACCATTGCCGGTGCTTTTAGCGGAGGCTTTCGCAAGAGCTTTTTGTGCAGTTGCATAATCGTCGGGTATTAGCGAGATGTTCCAGTTGTGCAAATCATACGTCACGGAGTGTCCGTCGCACTCTGTTTCAATGGACACTTTGTCTGTTATGCCCTTGAAATCCTTGATTGCACGTCCGAAATTAATGCGTCCCATAGCCTCAACAAGTATCGAAAGCCGTGCTCCGCGCTTCACAGCCGGCAAGCTTACTGCCTTTTCGTTCTTCACACGGTCAATCTTGCCTACGTATTTGCCGTCAACAAAGACTTGTGCAAAGTCGTGAACGTCGCTGACAACGAGCAGACTCTGTGTGTCAATAGCGGGTAGAGTCGTTTCATAAACGGCACTTCCCCATCCCATATCCATCTCCTCAAAGGTCTTCAGGTCGCGGCCGGAAACAGTCTTGCTGATACCGTTGTTCAAAGGTGCATATTCGGTCATTGCAAACTTGTCTACTTCTACCGTGGGTAAGGGCGACTTTGGCACTTGCGGTAGTTTTGTGTCCGAATACTTTTGCAGCGTCTTTCGCAGCAGCCAGAACTTCTCGGTAGGCTGTCCGTATTCATTGATTGGAGCGTCGTAATCGTATGATGTCACGTCGGGAGCGAAGCCAGGAGAGTTTGCACCAGCCCAATGGCCGAAGCTTGTACCTCCGTGAGTCATGTACAACGAGAAGGAAATGCCCTTTGAAAGCATTTCATCAATACCGTCAACCATATCTTTTGCCGGACGTGTCTCGTGGCGTGCGCCCCATTTGTCAAACCATCCGCTCCAAAACTCGGAGCACATCAGCGGCGTGTTAGGGCGAATCTCACGCAAACGGCTGAACTGTTTGTCGATGTCTGCACCGGTTCCGAAGTTCATCGTCCACACAAGATCAGGCAAAGCGTTTTTTTCAAAATTGGAATTCCAGTCGCATTGGAATAGCGTCAGTTGGTTTTCTTCCTTTTCTGTGGTCGATTTGCCTGACGCTGGCTTCCAGTATTTGCGCAGGAAGTCGCGTATCTGCCCGACATACTCCTTGCTTGTGCCATAGCTTCCGTATTCGTTTTCCACTTGAACCATTATTATCGGGCCGCCATTCTGTATGGTCAGAGAGGAAAGCTGTTCGGCCACTTTCTTTTCAAACAGCTCTACACGCTCCATGAAGTATGGATCCTGTTCACGCAAACGTATGTCTTTCTTCTTCAGAAGCCACCATGGCAGACCGCCCATTTCCCATTCAGCACAGACATAAGGGCCGGGACGCACTATGACATACATTCCATGTTTCTGTGCAAGGCGGCAAAATTCAGCCACATCGTTTTGTCCTGTGAAATCAAACTGGTTCTCCTGCGGCTCATGGATGTTCCAGAAAACATACAGGCACACGGTGTTCATGCCAAGAGACTTGCACATCTTTATCCTGTGTTCCCAATACTGTTTGGGTATACGTGGGTAATGCAGTTCCGCAGCCTTCACCACAAAAGGTTTGCCGTTCAGCAAGAATGTCTTGTCACCGACGGTAAACGAACCGCCGTTCCGGGATGCAGCCGATGCCGGCAACGGCGAGACGGCAAGTGCAGCGGCAGCCGCAATGCCAATCAAAAGTTTTTTTGCATTTCTCATATCATATCGGTTTTTAGTTATTTTCAGTAGACAAAGATACTTATTACCTTAATAACATTATGTACAGACATCGTTATTTGTTGTGTCTTTCCCGTTATTGTCTGCATCTTCACCGTCGGTCTTGCCATTGTCACCACCGCTTTCCGGTCTTATGTTCTTGTCCACATAGTCCTTGACAAGCATCCCGAACTCCTTCTTGAAGCACTGTGAAAAATAGCGTGGTGTGGAGAACCCCACACGATAGGCCAACTCGTTTACGCGTATATCCGGCTCTGTCTGCAATATTCTGCAAGCCTGTTTCAGTTTTATACTGGCTATGAAGCCGGTTATATTCTTCCCGGTCATGGCCCGGAGCTTGTTGTAGAGTGAACTGCTGCTGACGCAAAGGTCAGCGGCAAGTTGCTCTCGTCCGTAGTCATTGTCGGCAATATTCTCCTGAACTTTTGCTATGGCCTTTTCGAGAAACAGTTTGTCCGGGTCGCTGTAATGCTGCTCTTCCACGGTAAAATCCGTCTGTGCTTCAAACCTCCGGCGTATGCGTTCTCGGTTGTCGATAATGTTGTTTATGCGCACAAGCAGGTCTGCCACAGCAAACGGCTTGACAATATAGTCGTCGGCGCCTGCCCGGTAGCCTTGGTTGCGGTACTCGTTCTGCACCTTGGCTGTGAGCATTATCACCGGAAGGTGCGAGTATTCGGAGCTTTCCTTTATCCATTGCGTCAGCTCAATACCGTCCATGACAGGCATCATCACGTCTGTCACCACCACGTCAAGTGCCGTTTTTTGTATTATCTTCTGTGCTTTCTCGCCGTTTGTTGCCGTTTTAACCTTGAAGTGCTGTGCAAGCAGTTTCTCCATAAGCCTCAACAGCTCAATGTTGTCCTCCACCAACAAAACAGAATACTCCCTTTCATGGTCGTTGTCCTGAGGCATTCTTTCGTTCAACGCTTCCTCAGAACGTTCTTGTGACGGTGCGGTACTGTCCGAAAGAAAATCGGTTTCGCTGCCGAGCAAGCCCATTCCCGAACGCTGTACGGACGACTTTGGAGCATCGTCTATCTCATCTGTGGAATAGCTGTTCCTGTCAGTCGGGAAGGTTATGGTGAATGTCGTGCCTACACCTTCCGCACTCTTGCACCTTATCTTACCGTGGTGCAGTCGGGTGAGGTCATGTACGAGCGACAATCCGATGCCGGTGCCGCTGACATTCATCCTGCGGTAGTCGCCGTCAAGGAACCTGTCATAAAGATGCCGTTGCTTTTCCTGTGAAATGCCTATTCCATTGTCGGCCACCTGCAGTTCTGCCGTGTTGCCGTTGATACGGACAGAGAACCTTACGGTACCATTCTCCTTGGAATACTTGGCGGCATTGCTCAGCAGATTGTATATTATCTTCTCCAGTTTGTCGCTGTCAAACCACGCCTTCATGCCCATGCAGTCTATTGTAATGGTCAGTTCCAGACCGCGTCTGTCGAAAATAGGCATCAGGCCTTGCACCGTTTCCTGACAGAAATCTCCAAGCAATCCCTCGCTTACTTTCAGCTTGAGTTTGCCGGCCTGCGCTTTCCTTACCTCAAGTATCTGCCGCAACATGTGCGTAAGGCGATTGATGTTGTTATGTATGAGTGCCACATGACCGCTGGCCGCAGGGTTTTCACGCCCAATGCTGTCTGCCGACACCGATATTACGGTAAGTGGCGTAAGCAGCTCGTGGGCTATGTTGGTGAAAACCACAGCCATCTGCAAGCGGTTCTTGGTGCGTAGGTGTCTGCGATACCACATTGCGGCGAAGAAGACACACGCTATTGCCAGTAAAAAATAAACCGCAAACGCCAATGCGGAGGCGTACCATGGTGGCAATACCCGTATGGAGAGAGAGTAGGGCATCTCCGTCCACCGTCCGTCGCTGTCTGCCGCCTTAATGTGTAGTTTGTAGCGTCCCGAAGGCATGTTCTCAAATGAAGCCTGTCTGACGGTCGCATCAGCGTAGTGCCACTCGTCGTCATAACCCTCAAGGAAGTATGCGTACTTGCACTGTTGGGTGTTGGTGTAGGCCAGCAGCGCGAACTCAACGGAGAACTTGTTGACCGCCGCCGGTATGGTCATCTCCCTTAAGTATTGCGGTGTGTAGCGTCCGAGTTTTACCCGCTCCGTTGAATCAAGTTCCGCATAGCGATGTCCGTCTATTATAAGGTCAGTCACCACCACACCGCTCCTTGCAACTTGGTGCGCTTTGCCGATGGCTTCGGTGTTTATGCCTATTATGTTGCCGCCAGAACCGAAATACAGTTCGTTTCCCGTGCGCAGACTGGACTTTGGCAGAAACGCAATGTTGCCCAAACCGTTCTCACTTGTGTATGTGGAGTAGCCAATCTGTTTGTCGGACTCATGCGAAAGGCACACCAGCGCGTTTTCTGTTGTAATCCACAGCCGTTGGGCCTTGTCTTCTTCTATTGAAAAGGCACGGTCAATTCCCCAGTGCAGACTGTTGCTGAAGTTTTCAAAGCGGTCGCCGGTGTTGTCAAGACGAAACAAACCTCCGCTGTTGGATATTGCCCAGACATTTCCGCGCGAGTCTTCCATGCATTGTATGGCATCGTTGACGGGGAATTTTCCGTTCTGTGGGTTGTAGTATCTGCATTGCGTTTCCTTAGGGCGCATCAGGTTTCCGCTCAGGCGCAAGATTCCCTTGTTTTCCGTTGACACCCACACATTGCCGCTGCGGTCTTCGCTTATTTCGCACACGTCCAAGTCTATGTCAAGCGTGCGGCTTTCACCCGTAGTGGAAAGGAATGTGAGGTGGTGACGTTCGCCTACGGCCATAATCCCGTTGTGCAACCGGCACAGAGCTTTCACATAGTCGTCCTTTACATACTGGCAGTTGGTGTGGTTCTTCAGTTCCACCTTGCCGTTCTTCACTGTTATTATGCCGTGTCCGTTGCTTGCCAGCCACAACTCGCCGGCTTTCCGTTCAGTTATGCACGAGATGTGTGTGTGGGCTATGTTGTAGGGTAGTGAAGCCAAAGCCCTGGTGTCCTCGTTTTCCACCGTGCGCTGTGCTGTCCGATCATACAGAACAATGCCGAACGGAGACGTTGCCAACCAGAAGCGGTTTCCGTCGGCAGTATACATGGAGTGTATTTTCCTGTCGGAAAGTTGTCCGCCCAAAACAGGCAATACGGTAAACGGTGACGGGCGCGTGTCTATGCGGAACAGTCCGTTGTTCTGTGTCTGCACCCAGATGTTTCCGTTTCCGTCTGTGGCCAAGTCAACGGCATTGGTCAGCTTTGCGCCGCTGCCGTCGGCTATTCTGTCATACAGGACAAATCCTTTGTTCAGGTCGTTTGCGTCAATTATTCCCACGCCATTGCGTGAACAGCTCCATACGGTGTTGGACACCGGGTCATAGATTAGCTTGTAGCTTGTGGAATGTGTCTTGTCTCCTTTATACAGGTCCACCATTCCCTGACTATTGGATGCGCCCGGACGTGTCAGACACTTGATGCCGTCGCCCCAGGTGCTCATCCACAACCGTCCGCGAGGATCGAACATTAGCCGGTAGGTAGCTTCCATTCCGGAACCTCCGTCGATGGTGATGCTATGCATCAGTCGCTTTTTCCTGTCGTATCGGTATATTTTGTTTGACCATGAACCGATGTAAATGTCGCCGTTCCGTGCTTCCGCAAATGATTTTGCGCTGAATGTTCCCAGCCGATGGCGTTTCCCGTCGGAGCCGACAACCATGGTGTTGTCTGCGTCAAGATAGGTAAACATGCGTTTGTCCGGGTCGCAGCATACTACGCCACCGTCTGTACCTATCCATAGAGTTCCATCGTTTGACACAAAGAGCGAGTAAATCTCTCTTTGCGACGGTTTCTTCAGATGATAGGTGGTGAATTTGCCTGTCATCCTGTCCATGCACACCAGTCCGTTGCGGGTGCCTATCCAGAGGCGGTCACCCTTGTCTTCAGCCAAGGACAGCACGGAATTGTTGGGAAGCAGACCTGGCGACAAGGCATCGCTGCGGTAGGTGACAAAGCGGTAGCCGTCGTATGACTTCACGCCCGAATTGGTTCCGAGCCAGAGCTTACCGTGCTTGTCTATGAGCAGACAGTTTTGCTCCACTGTGGCAGGGAGATACGCCACATTGACGAGCCGCATGACTGAAGTCCTGCGCAACGGTTCTGCCGCAAAGGAGGCGCACGAAGCTATGGACAGAGTCAGGGTTAATATAATAAGGTGTATACGGCGCATCATACCCGCAGGTCTACTCCACGTAATCCAGCTTGACCACCACCACTCTGATGTTCTGGTCTGCCTTGTCGGTCTTCACTTTGGCTATGTGCCAGTCGCACGGGAAGAAGAGAAAGAAGCGGTCGGGGCGTGAGTCTCTGAACTTGACCAGTTCGGTCACGTAGTCGTAATGCATGACATCGGGACGGTACTTGGACGACGGCGTGCTCGAAGTGTGCTCTATGAGGCCGAAACGCTCCGTTCCCTTCACCACAAACTGGAAGTCTATGTGGTGATAGTGGCTCTCGCTTTGCCGTTTTTCCAACGCTTCATTGTAGCTGTCCTCCACACTTGCCGTCAGCGTAGAGCCGGGTATTGGGTGCTTTCCCTTGTCTAAAGCGAGCAAATCAGTCTCGGAAAGCCACTTGAAAAGGGCTTTCCATTGCTCCGGATTCTTCTGGTATTGGGTGTAAAACTCCACCGTGTTGACGCTCTTGTCGGGAGACGCACCCTTGAAGCCCTGTCTCCACTCTCCTTTTTTCAGCCACTTTGCGGCCTCTGACTTCAGCTTTGGCGACACACAAACCTTGGTGTAATAGCCCGAACGGGACACTTGGATGTCGGAAGCGGACTGTGCCGCTGCTGAAACGGGCATGAAGCCGGACAAAACGGCCAGACATACGGATGAAAGGATGTTTGTTTTCATAGTCAAAAGATTAGGTTTCTATCAAGAGGATTAGATTTTCTATCCAGAGGATTATGTTTTCTATCTGTTTTTGTGCCTCATAAACCAGCCGTGGCTATAGAGCACATACATGGCCAGTCCTGTCAGCACCATTGTGGTGGCCGACATGAGCACCGGCTGTTGCGCTCCGGCAAACACGGAGAAGCCGACTGTGAGTCCCAGCCCCACGCCTGTTTCCCATCCTAAAAGGAATGTGCTCTGCGAAGTGCCTCGCTGACAGTGGCGGCTCAGCTTGATGAAGAACAAGAGGAAGCGCGACGCACATATTCCCGAACCCATCCCGAACAGCAGCGGAGCAAAATACTCGTCGCTGTTGGCCACGTCTATCTGCATTGTCAGCAGTCCGGCCGCCATGAGAATGCATCCCGACACTATTTCGCTCTTGAGTTCTGCGTCGCGGAAGACAAAACGCTGTGCCAACAAAGCCAGCAGAAAGCCTCCCATGAGCATTCCGAAGAAGTTGACAGACAGGGCTATACTGAACAAAAGACCGACTGCGGAGGCAAGGAGGGCCAGATTGGCAAACAGGACAATGCCTTCTGACAGGAAGAAGCGGTCGCTGCTCACCAGCCGAACGTCGTCGCTGGGAGAACGGAACGGAAATTTCACCAGTCTCACGAGCAGAGCCGACAGGACTGCGCAGCCTACTGAGAGGAGCAAGACACCGTCAGAGCCGCAGAAGGTTGAAATCAAGAGTCCGGCGACAGGGCCGAGCGACAGGGCAAAACGGCCGAACCAGGCTGCACTGTGGTTGGCTTCGGTACGGGCAAACGACTCGCAGGTGTCTATGATGAGCGTACTCACCAGCACCATCTTTGACAGTCCGTACAGCGCACCCTGCACAAAGCGTACGGCAATTATGCTTTCGGGGCTTAAAAAACGTGAGTCGCCCCGGTCATAATACATCAGCAGCGAACACGCGGCCACTCCCAATACAGCCAAGATGCACACTCTGTTGCGGCGAAAACGCTGCACTAAGTATGAGCAGAAGCAGCCCAAGGCAAACATTCCCAAGGCAAAAGCTCCGAAGCTCAGTCCGACACAGACATCAACACTACCGCCCCTCTCAGCCAGCCAGGCGGGGAATATGGGCACAAGGCCATAGACGGACATGGAGAGCAGAAGATTGGCAATAGCCATCTTCCAGAAGTCCTTATGCCACAGTCTTATATGTATGTTAGTGTCTTGTGTCTTCATAGTGTAGGAAGGGCTGTTCTATACCTCAGTATGATTCGCTTTCGTTAGGGAAGTCCCCGGTCTTCACGTCTTCCACATAATGGCCGATGGCATCGGTCATTACTGTGGCCAAATCGGCGTAGCGGCGCAGGAAACGCGGACTGAAACCGGTGTTCATGCCAAGCATGTCGGCAACTACAAGCACCTGTCCGTCGGTGCCGTTGCCCGCCCCGATGCCTATGGTCGGTACGTTTATCTCCTTGGTGACGCGACTTGCCAGCTCGGCAGGCACTTTTTCCAGCACAATGGAGAAGCATCCAGCATCGGCCAATGCCTTGGCATCGTCCATCAGCTTGGCGGCTTCGGCCTCCTCCTTAGCCCTCACGGCGTAAGTGCCGAACTTGTTTATGCTCTGCGGAGTAAGCCCGAGGTGACCCATTACGGGTATTCCTGCATCGAGAATCAGGCGGACGGTGTCGAGAATTTCCACTCCTCCCTCCAGTTTCAGGGCATCGCAGCCGCTCTCTTTCATTATCTTTATGGCGTTTTTCACGCCGTCGGCGCATCCCGCCTGATAGCTTCCAAACGGCATGTCGCACACCACGAGGGCACGCTTTACCGCCTTTACCACCGAACGGGCATGGTAAATCATCTGCTCAACTGTTATCGGCAGCGTAGTAGTGTTGCCGGCCATTACGTTGGAGGCCGAGTCGCCCACAAGAATGGCGTCCACTCCGGCACGGTCAACGATGCCTGCTGTGGTGAAATCATACGATGTGAGCATGGAAATCTTCTCGTTGCGCTGCTTCATCTCAACGAGACGGTGGGTTGTAACCTTGCGTGTGTCAGAAACCAAATAACCGGTCATGTCCTTTGATTTTGATTGTTCTTTCGTTTAATTTGACTGCAAAATTACATTAAAAAGCCGTAAGGGGCAAGAAAACCGTCCATTCTTTCAGAGCGAACGTTTGCGCACATAACTAAAGGGTGGTTCTATAAATTAGCTTTGCCTGATTGCCGTTTCTGATTTGCCTTGCCTCTTTGCTCTATGGAAACGACACCGCCCGGCCTTAAGCTCTGCGCTTATGGTCGGGCGGTGTTCGCTAATATATTGGCCTTGCCGCTGAACTACGGCAAAGCTAATCCATAGACCCTTTTCTTACAGTACTTCTCCGTCGTATGGCTCGTTGCTGACGCCTATTTCTTCCGGTTCGAAAGTACTTATCTTTGAAGACTCTGAAGCTGAATCGCACAACATTCCGTTGTATTCAAGTTCCAGAATGTTTACCGTTGGATTTACATATTCCTTTTTCATATTCGTTTTGACTTTGTAGGTTGTTACTTTACCAATACCTTCTTGCCGTTCACGATGTTCAGACCCTTAGTCAGACTCTGCATGCGCTGGCCGTTGAGATTGTAAATGATCGTATTGCCGTTTGTCTCCTCTGCCAGTTTGGTTACAGGAATAAAGCCTGTGATGTCACCGTCCTCGTCGTCGAAGCTGAGGTTCAACGATGTCTTTGCGCCAGAAGTCTCTGTGGAAACTGCGCTTGTGGGAATGTGCAGATAAGCCTTGTTGGCCGAGACTTTGTTGTCATTTGCCAAGCAGAAGCAAGCCTTGCCTTCACTGTTCTTGCCC
This sequence comes from Bacteroidaceae bacterium, assembly GCA_963590865.1. Lineage (GTDB taxonomy): Bacteria > Bacteroidota > Bacteroidia > Bacteroidales > Bacteroidaceae > Prevotella. The sequence continues at coordinate 16,888 of CAVAQY010000053.1, forward strand.
AACACATAGTTTGTGTAAGAGTCGTCAGTCTGCGGCACCGTGGTGTCCTCCAACGTACCTACAAGCAGATTGGCGTATGTATAGTCTGTTGCGGCAACAGGTATGTCGTATGTGCCTGCATTTCCCTTAACGATAAATCCTGTCTTTGCAGGTATCTTCATTGCACGTGTCAGCAGCACTTTGCCTTCCGAAGGACTGAAACCAGAAGCAATATAAGCCTTCACGCCTTCCACTTCCGTGAAGTCGAGGTCATCGTCAGAGCAAGCGGTGGCAATGCCGGCATCGGAGATGGTTATAGAAAATGGTATTGCCTCTATCTTGCTGAAGCCGCTCCAAGGAGTTGTTGTCTTGCAGGTCTCTATCAATGCCGCCTTGCAATACAATGTTGCGTCTGATGAAATATTAGAGAAAGGCCCATAGCCGCAGCTCGGCAGAGTTTCGCTCTGTAGAGTCACTTCGGTCAGACTTGAGCAAACACCGAACGCATTTCTGCCAATGCTCGTCACGGAATTGCCGATGGTGACGGAAGTCAGGCTTGAGCAACGATAGAACGCAT
>CAVAQY010000054.1:0-17194 GCA_963590865.1 Bacteroidaceae bacterium
GCTACACTTTATTCCTGATTACCTGGTGTCACCAACCGAGGATATCCGCTGACCCGGTCTTCCCTGTCTGAAAATCCTCCCTACCTGAAAATATTCCCTGCCTGAAAAGTCTTCCCTGTCTGAGGATACAGAACCGAGGTTTCCACACTACGTAACTATCCAGTTTGCCACGGACGCTACTCCGAGTGGAACGTGAAACAACACTCCAGAGTAGCGGAATGAAAAATGTTCAATAGAACCCCTACTCTTGCAGCAACAATTCCATGTCAACCACGTCAAGCCATTTGCCAAACTTGCGCCCGACCTGCTTGAAACACGACACCTGCTCGAAGCCAAACTTGGAGTGGATGGCTATACTCGCCTCGTTTCCGCCGGTGATGCAGGCTATCAAGGCACGGTAGCCCTTGGCTCTGCACGCCTCAATCAAGCGGCTGAGGAGCAGCGAACCGATGCCTTTGTGGTGGTATCCGTCCGCCACATAGAGCGTAGTCTCCATAGTGTGGCGGTAACCCTTGCGCTCTCTCCACAGATGGGCGCAGCAGTAGCCGCACACTTGGCCGTCACATTCATAGACGAAATAGGGATGGTCTGAGGCAATCTCCTCTATGCGTTGCCTCATTTCCTCCACACTTAGCGGTTCAAACTCAAACGAAACGTTGGTCTCAAGCACATACCTATTATAAATATGTGTTATGGCCGGCGCATCGTCAAGCCTCACTTCCCTTACAAAGCCCTCCATGTCCAGTCTCCCGTTTGCCGTTATATTTCACCTCACCGTTTGCCGTTACACCTCGTCAAGAGCATACAGACTTGAGAAATTGTCCGGCCGCCATTCAAATATTTCCTCATCGCGGAAGAAACGCTTGAGTTCGACTTCCGCACTCTCCGGAGAGTCGGACGCGTGGACTATGTTCTCCTGAAAACTCATGCAATAAGTCCCCCTGATGGTGCCTGGAGCAGCATTTCGACCGTTAGTTGCACCAGCCATTGTGCGCACCGTTGCCACAGCGTCCACACCCGAGAGACACAAAGCCACCACGGGAGCCGCCATCATCGAGTCCTTTATCTGCTGAAAAAACGGTTTTCCGCTCAAGTGAGCGTAGTGTTCGTCAAGCAGACTGTCGGTAAGTTGCATCATTTTCATGCCGCAAATCTGCAGTCCTTTCTTCTCAAACAGACTGATTATCTCTCCAGCCAAGGCACGTTGCAGCGTGCAAGGCTTCAGCAAGACCAGCGTTTTCTCCATTGCCATATTTCTTCTCCTTTGCGTTTTTTGTATCGGTTAATGAGCGGTTCTATAAATCCGCTTTGCTACAGAACCTCCCTAATCATGTTAGTTAGTCTATGAAATTGCCCGACTCTTAATCCAAAGACAGCCAGACACTTAATTTTTCATTCCCTCACCTGTCCGCTGCCGTCTATCAGCCACTTGTAGGTAGTTATCTCCTCAAGCCCCATCGGGCCGCGGGGACCAAGTTTCTGGGTACTGATGCCTATCTCGGCACCCAAGCCGAACTGAGCACCGTCCGTGAAACTCGTAGGAGCGTTCCAATACACACAAGCTGCATCCACTTCTGTCTGGAAACGTCTGGCTGCAAGTTCGTCGGAGGTGATTATGCACTCGCTGTGTCCCGACCCGTAACTGGCTATGTGCGCCAGAGCCTCATCGAGAGAAGCCACGGTTTTCACCGCAAGTTTATAGTCCATAAACTCCGTCCCGTAAACGTTCTCCTCAGCATCACCGCCGACGAGTGTTGCCAAGGGATAGTCCTGCAAGTGATTCATGGCTGCCGAGTCGGCATAGACTGCAACATGACTGTCGGCCAAAGGAGCCAAAAGGTTTGGCAAATCAGCCAGACGGTCACGGTGTATAATGAGGCAGTCGAGTGCGTTGCACACACTCACACGCCTCGTCTTGGCGTTGTTTATTATGCGTGCGCCCATTTCCACATCGCCGCTCTTGTCAAAATAAGCGTGCACCACACCTGCTCCTGTCTCTACAACAGGCACCCGGGCGTTGTCGCGCACAAAGTCAATGAGTTTGCGTCCGCCCCTTGGAATGCACAGGTCTATGTAGCCCACAGCATTGAGCATGTCTCCGGTGGCTTCATGTGTGGCAGGCAACAGTTCCACTACGGAAGGATTGACACCGCAAGAGTCCAGCACTTCATGTATGAGGGCAACACTCTCTCGGTTGGAGTAGTCGGCATCAGCCCCTCCCTTGAGCACACAGGCGTTGCCGCTCTTGAAACAAAGGGAGAACACGTCAAAGGTCACGTTCGGCCTCGCCTCGTAGATCATGCCAATCACGCCGAACGGCACACTCACACGGCGCAGTTTCAAACCGTTGGGCAGCGTCCTTTCGTTGGTGACGTGTCCCAACGGCGACGGCAAACGGCTCACGTTCATCATGTCTGAAGCAATTCCCTCGAGCCGTTTCCCGGTGAGCTGCAACCGGTCGTAGAGCGGATTTGCCTTGTCCATCCGCTCCAAATCGAGCACATTTGACTCAAGCAACCGCGCAGAGTTGGCGGTTACCGCCTTGGCCACGGCTTGCAACACTTCGTTGCGCTTGTCGTCGCCAATCTGTGCAAGCACTTTGCTCGCGGATTTTGCCCGCTTGAATATTTCTGTATTGCCCATTCCTTATTAATATGCGTACAGGTAGTCATAGTGTATGATTGGCTTCACATCGTGCTTGCCTATCAGCCCTGAAGCCTCGGCGCAACCGTAGCCGCTGCGCCCCATGCCGAGCGGAGTGCCCTTGTCGTCGACCACCGTCACGATGTCGCCCTCTTCAAAGTCTCCCTCAACCGAGGTCACACCCACCATGAGAAGACTGACTGCCCGGTCGCCTTGAAGTGCTTCGGCGGCCTTTGCGTTGATGCAGATACGTCCCTTGGAGAAGCTGGCGCTGCTGGCTATCCATTTCTTCATGGCCGGCGCAGCATCGGGACTGGGCGTAAATTCCGTGTGAACCACACTCTCAGGCTTCTCCACCAAGTCCATTATTATGTTCCTGCGCCGTCCGTTGGCTATGATTACCCGGATGCCTTCGGCAGCCACACGGCGTGCAATGCCGCACTTGGTGACCATTCCTCCGCGTCCGAAACCGCTCTTTTCCTGGCGTATGCACCCCTCAAGACTTGTGTCAGGCGCAACCGTGGAGATAACCTTCGACGTTGCCGACGAGGGAGAACCGTCATAAATGCCGTCGATGTTGCTCAGGATAATCAGCTCGTCGGCATTCATCATCGAAGCGATAAGCCCAGACAGTTCGTCGTTGTCGGTAAACATCAGTTCCGTCACGCTTATCGTGTCGTTCTCATTCACTATCGGAACCACTCCGTTGGCGAGCATCACCTCCATGCAAGCCCTCTGGTTGAGGTATTCCCGCCGTGTGGCGAAACTCTCCTTCATGGTCAGCACCTGCCCCACGTGTATTCCATAGTCGCGGAAGAGGTCGTAGTAGCGGTTTATCAGCTTCACCTGTCCGAGTGCTGAAAACAGCTGCCGCTGCTCAACGCTATCGAGCTTGTGGTCAACCTTCATTTCGCCGCGCCCGCAGGCCAAGGCTCCGCTCGAAACGAGCACCACCTCATGGCCCGAAGCATGGAGCCAAGCGAGCTGGTCCACTATGGCCGACATCATTGTAACGTCGAGTTTGCCGTCGTTGCGCGTCAGCACATTGCTGCCCACCTTTATTATTATTCTCATCCTGTTGGCCGGTAAATTGTTTTATTTGCCGTTGTCCTTTTCCCTTATCTCCACACGCCTAATCTTTCCGCTGATGGTTTTGGGAAGCTCGTCCACAAACTCTATTATGCGTGGATACTTGTATGGTGCGGTTTCGTGCTTGACGTGCTCCTGCAGTTCCTTGACCAATGCGTCGCCGGCCTTGTCCTTCCAGTCCTTGCCCAGCACCACCGTTGCCTTAACCACCATGCCCCTGATGTCGTCGGGCACACCCGTTATGGCACATTCCACCACAGCGGGATGGGTCATAAGCGCACTCTCCACCTCAAACGGGCCTATGCGGTAGCCGCTACTCTTTATGACATCGTCTATGCGTCCCACAAACCAGTAGTAGCCGTCCTCGTCTCTCCAGGCCACATCGCCCGTGTGGTACACTCCGTCGTGCCACGCCTGGCGGGTCAGCTCCTCATCGCGGTAGTACTCCTTGAACAGTCCGATGGGCTTCATCGCCCCTGTCCGCACCACTATCTCGCCTTTCTCGCCGTCTTCGCAGGGCGTTCCGTCGGGCTTCACGAGGTCAATGTCATACTGCGGATTTGGCAGTCCCATGCTTCCCGGTTTGGGTTTGTTCCACGGCATGGTGCCAAGAGTCATGGTGGTCTCGGTCTGTCCGAAGCCTTCCATAAGCGTTATTCCTGTAAGCTCGCGGAACCTGTCAAACACGGCAGGGTTCAGAGCTTCGCCGGCCGTGGTGCAATAGCGCAGGGACGACAGGTCATACTTGGAGAAGTCCTCGTGTATCATGAACCTGTAGACCGTCGGCGGTGCGCAGAACGACGTTATGCGGTATTTTTCTATCTGTCTCAGTATCTTGTCGGCTGTGAACTTCTCGTGATTGTACACAAACACCACCGCTCCGGCAAACCATTGTCCGTACAGTTTGCCCCATACGGCCTTGCCCCAGCCGGTGTCTGCCACCGTCAGGTGTATGCTGCTCTCGTCCAGATTGTGCCAAAACACTCCTGTAGTGAGATGTCCCAAGGCATAAAGGAAGTCGTGGGCCACCATCTTCGGCTCGCCGCTGGTGCCGCTGGTGAAATACATGAGCATCGTGTCGCTGTTGCCGTTTACAAAGTCGGGGCGTTTAAACTCCGGCGCGGCGTTCCACTCCCCATGCCAGTCGTGGAAACCCTGCGGAACGCTCGGTCCCACACTTACGAGCACCTCCACCGTGGGACTCTCCGGCATGGCTTCCTCAATCTGCTTGAGCACATAGTCCTCACCCACGCACACAATGGCTTTCACACTTGCACGTGTATTGCGGTACACGATGTCGTGCTTGGTGAGCATGTGCGTTGCCGGAATGGCCACAGCCCCCAGCTTGTGCAGGGCGAGCATGGAGAGCCAAAACTCGTAGCGGCGTTTCAGTATGAGCATCACCTTGTCGCCGCGCCCTATGCCCAACTGCTGGAAATAGGCGGCGGTGCGGTCGGTGTCTTTCTTCAGGTCGCCGAAGGTAAACCGGAGACATTCCCCACCCTCGTCCGACCACAGCAACGCCAGTTTGTCAGGCTGTTGCTCTGCCCAAACGTCCATCACGTCGTAGGCAAAGTTGAAGTTTTCGGGTATTATGAAGTGCAGGTTCCGCTTGTAGTCGTCCTGTGACGAAAACGAGGTCTGCGTTAGAAATCTTTCTATCATTGTTCTTTCTATCCTGATAATTCTTGGTTAAGCAAGGTTCAAAAACACGTTTCTCAAGCTGTTTTCTGAGCCGCCCTTAAATGACCACAACGAGAAACTTGACTGGCTTTCCGCCGAGAGCTTTCATACAATGGGGCTGCGACGCGTCAAAATAGATGCTGTCGCCGGGGTGGAGCACCATGGTCTTTTCGCCGATGGTCAGTTCCATTTCGCCCTCAACTATATAGTCAAACTCCTGTCCGTCGTGGGAGTTCTTGTGGTAGTTCTCCCCCTCCGGCAGCGGGTCCACCTGGGTCATGTAGGGGTCCACCCTACGTCCCCGGAATCCGCTGGCCAGACTCTGGTACTTGTATTCCTTGCGCCGCTCCACTCCAAGTCCCTGGTCCTTGCGGGTAAGGAAGTAAGCGCTCATGCGTGGTTCCTCGCCAAACATCAGCACATCGAGTGCAATGCCGTAGCGTTTGGCTATCTTCGACAGGCGATACACCGACGGGTCGGCCTCGCCCGACTCCATTTTCAAGTAGTGGTCGAGCGATATTTCGCACAGTTCGGCCACCTCTTCGGCCGGAATGTCGAGCACTTCACGCAGTCCTCTGAGCCTTTCGCCTATCTGTTTGATTGATGTTTCCATGTTTTTCCTTTTGCTCTGAATCGCAACAAAAGTACGAATTTTATTTGTAAACAAAGGCTCCTGACTGGACAAATAACGCTAAAACGGCACATGCCGTGGCAGAATGGCTTTTGAAAGGAAGTAAGTGAAGACGAAGCCTTGGAGAGGAAGTGGGGCGCAAGACGTGAACGGTGAAAATCCTTACACTTACAGTTCTTACAGTTCTTACAAAAAGGGTGCGAACATTACAACTCCCTTTATAAAGACTACATAACTAATTAATTATTAAGTATTTATATATAAAAAAAAGATATAATTGCCAGTCCTCAAAAATACAACTGTAAGAACTGTAAGTGTAAGATTGTCTATCACTCACCTCCCTCTCAAAGGCTGATAATCAGTAGTTTAACTCTTTTACAACCATTAAAAATATGAAATACGACCTCAGTAAAACCACCCCTCCAGCCATGCCAAACCTCGGAAAAGGCACGGAAAGCATACAACTTTTGCTCTCCCAAGTTTCAAAAGGCATGCAACAGCCTCTTTCCCCCATGCTCTTTCCTTTACTCGGAGCGCACGTAAGTGGCGCAGAATTCATGTATCCGGACCGAAGTTGGAAGGAAATGAGCGGAATGATGGCAAATTTGGTGGCGGATAGTGGCGCCGGAAAAGGTCTTCGTGGAACAACTCGGGGAACCGTGAGGCAGGAAAACCACGGATTATTTTTTTTGAACACGAAATCGCACGCTATTGCACACTATCGCACGACCGCCACTACCGGATGTAGTAACTTTGCGTTGTGAGAAGGAAAAAGCCATGAAATCCCGAACGAATCCCGAAGGACCCGTGTGCGCAGAGACTACACAAACATCCACTTTCGCAAACCAACCCAACATAACCGACCCCAACCAGCATAAACCAACACCGACAACACCATGAAAAGCACAAGCAGAGAAACCGTAAAGACAGTCATGCAGTTTGCAGTATGCGCACTCACAGCACTCCCCGCCGTGCCATTCATCCGCAGATGACAGGAAAGAAGCAAACATGATTTCATAGGTTTGTAAAAACAAAGGCAAAGGCTTTGGTATTCCGTGTGTTTGGCGTATCTTTGCAAAGGATTATAATGGTATCGGACAATTAGGAGCAATCCCGTTCGCCTCCCGTTTGTTATATATAATAAGGTATAGCGGCCTCCGCTTGAGCCAGACAACGCCTCCGGGCATTGAAAAAAGACAGATGGACACTCAAAACTTAACACATACGCTCACGCAGACGGTGGAGAAGCTGTCTGACGCGGAGTCGCTTAAAGGTCTTTTCCATCAGCACCAGGAAGGCAATCCGTTGCCGTCGGGCAAGGCTTTGGAGGAAATTGTAGAACTTGCACGGGCCATTCTCTTTCCCGGATACTTCGGCAAATCGTCTGTAAACGCCCACACCATACACTATCACATTGGGGTCAACACCGAGCGGCTGTTCAAGTTGCTCACCGACCAGATACGTGCCGGAATGTGTTTTGCCGACGCTGACGGGTGCGAAAGGAAGGGCAGCGGATGCGGAAAGGCGGAAGACACGGCTCTGAAGCTGGTGGAGAAGCTGCCGCAGATACGCCGCACGCTGGCCACAGACGTGGCTGCCGCATACGACGGAGACCCTGCTGCCGAGAGCCACGGCGAAGTAATCTCGTGCTATCCCGTGATAAAGGCTCTGGTGAACTACCGCATAGCCCATGAGCTGTATGTAATGGACGTGCCGCTGATACCGCGCATACTGACCGAAATGGCCCACTCCGAGACCGGCATAGACATTCATCCGGGGGCACAGATAGGCTGCCGATTTACCATAGACCACGGCACGGGAGTGGTGATTGGAGCCACGTGCATAATAGGAAACAACGTGAAACTGTATCAGGGCGTTACGCTCGGAGCCAAGAGTTTCCCGCTCGACGACGACGGAAACCCCATAAAGGGCATTCCACGCCACCCGATCATAGAGGACAACGTGGTGATTTATTCCAACGCAACCATACTCGGGCGCATAACCATAGGCGAGGGGTCTGTGGTGGGAGCCAACCTCTGGGTGACTGAAGACATCAAACCGAACACGAAAATACACAAGAAGGGATGACGCGACTGGGCGTCAACCCGACACCAAAAAGCAACAATGGAACAAGAATTTGAACTTATTGCCAAGACCTTCATGGGGCTTGAACCCGTCTTGGCCAAGGAATTGACACAGTTAGGGGCAAACAACGTGCAGATAGGACGGCGCATGGTGTCGTTCACTGGCGACAAGGAAATGATGTACCGCGCCAACTTTCAGCTGCACACGGCCATCAGAATACTCAAACCCATAAGCCATTTCACCGCAAAGTCGGCCGACGACGTTTACGAGGCTGTGAAAAAGATAGACTGGACGCAGCACCTCGACCTCGAAAAGACATTCTCGGTGGACTCGGTGGTGTTCTCGGAAGAGTTCCGCCACTCCAAGTTTGTGTCATACAAGGTGAAGGACGCAATAGTTGACCAGTTCAGGGAGAACACCGGGAAACGTCCCAACATAAGCGTGGCCAACCCCGACTTGAGGCTCAACATGCACATTGCCGAGGACAAGTGTACGCTTTCGCTTGACTCGAGCGGAGAGAGCCTGCATCGCAGAGGCTACCGGCAGGAGAGCGTGGAGGCTCCCCTGAACGAGGTGCTGGCGGCTGGAATGATTCTGATGACGGGCTGGCAGGGCGAAACAGACTTCATAGACCCCATGTGCGGGTCGGGCACGTTGCTCATAGAGGCTGCCCTCATAGCGAGAAACATGGCTCCGGGAGTGTTCCGCAAGGAATACGCTTTCGAGAAGTGGCCCGACTACGACCAAGAACTGTTTGACCGCATATACAACGACGAAAGCCAGGAGCGCGAGTTCAACCACCACATATACGGATACGACATCGACGTGAAGGCTGTCAACACGGCACGCATGAACGTGAAGGCGGCCGGACTGACAAAAGACATCACGGTGGAGGAGCAGGACTTCAAAGACTTTACACAGCCCAAGGAGAAAAGCATCATAGTGACCAATCCGCCCTACGGCGAGCGCATCTCCACACCCAACCTGCTGGCCACCTACGACATGATAGGCGAGCGGCTGAAGCACCAGTTCCTCAACAACGATGCATGGATATTGAGCTACCGTGAAGAGTGTTTCGACAAGATAGGACTGAAACCGTCCATAAAGATACCCGTATACAACGGCTCCCTGGAATGCGAGTTCCGCAAATACCAGATTTTTGACGGCAAGATGCGCGACTTCAAGATAGAAGGCGGAAGCGTGCAGACCGACGAGGAGCGCAGCCAAATGGCCGAGAAGCACCGCTTCAAGCAGAACCGTGAGTTCAAGAGGCGTGTGGGCGAGGAAGAAACACACGAGGAAGACATACGCTCGTTCAACTTCCAGACCGTGGACTTCAGCCGCTTTGACAGCCGCAGAGGCCGCCGTGACGACCGCGAACCGCGCTTCGGCAAGGACAGACGTGAGGGCAGAGGGTTCAGAAGCGACCGTGACGACGACCGCAGGGACGGGCGTTTCGGCCAACGTGGTGACCGCTCCGGACAGAGGAGTGAACGTTTCGGACAGAGAGGCGACCGTCCGGGATACGGCAACGACCGCCGGGACGACCGTGAAGGACGCGGCGGATGGCGCAAAGACGACCGCAAGTTTGGCGGAAACCGTGGCTCACGTGAGCGTTACGACCGCCAAGGAGGCGGAAAACCGTTTGGCGGACGTGGCGGAGAACGTGATTTCGGCAAAAGAGAAAGGAGATTTGACGATGACAAATAAACTAAAGAGATGCGCCATTATGGCCGTTACGGCCTTGATGGCAACGATGCCCATGACAGCACAACTGAAACAGTTTACGCTCGAAGACCTCAACTTCGGCGGTGTCAACTACCACAACTTCGTTCCGAAAAACATCTACATGACGTGGTGGGGCGACAAACTTATGTATCAGGACGCCGAGGAGTGCGGCTACATCGACATGAAAACGGGCAAGAAGACACCGGTGGCCACGCTCGAAGCGGTGAACCAGGCCTTGGGAACGGCCGACCAGCACTCGGCCATGAGCGCAAAATTCCCCTATAAGGACAAGAAGCTCGTGTTGTTACGCAACAGCAAGGAGCGCATACTGTATGACTGGGAGAAGAAAACTGTGGCCTGGCGGCAGCCAAGTGCCAACGAAACGTGCAGCGACTGGACTCCGGCATCGAAGGCCGTGGCCTTTGTGAGGGACAACCAGCTGTGCATTACCGACGCCGACGGCAAGACAACGCAGCTGACCACCGACGGCAGCCGCGAGATTGTGTACGGCCAGAAAGTGCACCGCGACGAGTTCGGAATATACAAAGGCACGTTCTGGAGCCCCGACGGCCAGCGTCTGGCCTTCTACCGCATGGACCAGAGCATGGTGGCCGACTATCCGCAGGTGAACACCTTTGAGCGCGAGGCCACATACGAGCCTGACAAGTATCCCATGGCAGGAATGACGAGCCACAAGGTGACTGTAGGAGTGTATGACCTGACCACAGGAAAGACCACATACCTTAAGGCCGGCGACCCCACAGACCGCTATTTCTTCAACATCACGTGGAGTCCCGACTCCAAGACAATCTACATGACCGACCTCAACCGCGACCAGACGGACAGCTACCTGTCGGCTTACGACGCGGCAACAGGCAACAAACTGCGCACTCTGGTGCACGAGCACAACGACAAATACACGCACGACGCGGCGCAGCTGACCTTCCTGCCGTGGGACAGCAGCAAGTTCCTGATGCAAAGCGAGCGCGACGGCTACAACCACCTTTATCTCTACGACACCAACGGCAAGCTCCTAAAGCAGGTGACGAGCGGCAAATGGGTGGTGCTCGACCTGATTGGCTTCAACAAGCGCACGAAGAGCGCAATAATCCTGTCAACAGAGGCCAGCCCGATACAGAACAACCTCTACGCCGTGAACCTTTCGACGGGCAAAAGGACACCGCTCGACAACGGCAAGGGAATGCACGCTGCCTACTATGCGGCTTCCGGCCACCACACAGACATCATTTCAGAGTCGGGTGCCTACGTGTTTGACCACTACAGCGAGCCTGACGTGCCGCGCAACATAGACCTTACCAACACCAAGACTGCCAAGGCCACACGACTGCTCACCGCTCCCGACCCATGGAAGGGCTACAACGTGCCGGAGTTTACCTGCGGCAAGCTGAAGGCAGCAGACGGAACAACCGACCTGTATTACCGCATGGTGAAGCCAATAGGCTTTGACCCCAGCAAGAAGTACCCCACCGTGGTCTATGTCTATGGAGGTCCCAGCACACGCAACGTCGACGCACGTTGGCACTACGCCAGCCGGTCGTGGGAAACCTACATGGCACAGAAGGGCTACCTGCTGTTCATCATAGACAACCGCGGTTCCAGCGAACGCGGACTGGAGTTTGAGCAAGCCACATTCCGCCACTTGGGACAGGAAGAGATGAAAGACCAGATGCAGGGAGTGGCCTACCTGAAGACCTTGCCCTATGTTGACACCACCCGGATGGGTGTTCACGGATGGAGCTACGGCGGCTTCATGACCATTTCGCTGATGACCAACTATCCTGACGTGTTCAAGGTGGGAGTGGCCGGCGGTCCTGTAATCGACTGGAAATGGTATGAAGTGATGTACGGCGAACGCTACATGGACACCCCGGAGGCCAACCCCGAGGGCTACGAACAGACAAGTCTGCTGAACAAAGCCAAGAACCTGAAAGGCAAGCTTCAGATAATCATGGGCATGAACGACCCCGTTGTGGTGCCGCAAAACGCCCTTCAGTTCATCAACGCCTGCATCGAGGCCGGCACCCAGCCCGACCTTTTCGTCTATCCGGGCGAGGAGCACAACATGAGAGGCCACAAGAGCGTGCATTTGCACGAGCGTATAACGCAGTATTTCGAGGACTATCTGAAGTAAGTGATGTTCAAAGAAACGGCTTGAGCAACTTGTTTTTTTGGACATTAGTTCAAAGAAATGACTTGATCAACTTGTTTTTGCATCACCAACACGTCCGCCAATCTGCACAAAAGAAACACGGGAATGAACGAGAGCGAAAGTGCCGACTTGCTGTTGCGCCACGGCATAAAACCGACAGCCAACCGCATAGTTGTGGTCAAAATACTGGCCAAGGAGGAGCGTCCGCTGTCGCTTAGCGAGCTGGAACGCAAGATTATCACAATCGACAAGTCGGGCATTTTCCGTGCTCTGACGCTCTTCCGCGAGCACCATCTCGTGCATGCGATAGAGGACGGAAGCGAGGGCGTGCGCTACGAACTGTGCCACAGCGACTCGGAAACGGGCGACGACGACATGCACGTGCACTTCTTCTGTGAGCGTTGCCACCGCACTTCCTGTCTCGAAGACATTCACATTCCGCCCATAGATCTGCCCGACGGCTACGAAATGACCACAGCCAACTATGTAGTCAAGGGCATCTGCCCCGACTGCGCCGGGCGGTTCTGACCGAAAAACATCTCCGATGTGCAACCGTACAGGACATCCCTTTTGAGAATACCGGCCGGTTTGGCTGGCCTGATGTTCGTGTTGTTCTCCGCACTGGCCTGCGTTGAGGCGTGCTGTGCGGAGAACAATGGCTATTACTATGTACTTAACACCCGCAACGGCCTTTCCGACAATCGGATACTGCAAATGTTGCAACTGCCGGACGGCCGCATGGCCATACGCACAGAGCACGGTGTAGATGTCTATGATGGCCGCAGGTGCCGCTTTGTTGCCCTTGACAAGGCGGAATCCGAACCGCTTTCTGCCTACACCGGACACGTACACATGTATGCTGACGGCGACAAACGGCTCTGGATTAAGGCCCGGCACACCGTGCATTGCATTGATTTGACCACTCTCCGCACCGTTCACAAGCCTCTTTTCCGCCTTTCGCAAGCGGCAGGGCAGCCTTTTGACGACCTTTTTGTGGACAGTAACCGCCGCCTATGGGTCGTTTCACTCCCCGACACAGCTTCTGCAAGCAGGGGCAATGGAGGCGGAAACAGCGGTTTACAGGGCAATTCAGCCGTTACCATGAACCGCGTTGACGACGGTTTTCAGGTGAAGTGCAAGGCAGAATGGGGCGCATTGCAGGACATGGACGCCGCCGACGGCAAGGTCTATACGTTCCATTCCAATGGCGTTGTAGCCGTGTTTGACGGCACTACCGGACGGTTTCAATACTCTCTGGCGGCCTACGGCAAGGAGGATGCACCCCATTACGGCAAGACTTCGCTTGCGGTAAAGACTCCCAGAGGCACGTTCTACCAGTTGCGGACGGACAACCGTCAGTCGGTACTGCTGCGCTTTGACCCTGCGAAGCGCACCTACAGCCGCGTTTTTTCCTGTCCCTACATCCTTCATACGCTTAACGTTACGACCGACAACCAGGCACTTGTGAGTAGCCAACGTGGCTACCTGATGTTCGATTTCAGGCATGGCGACAAGCCTAAGGAGGTGAACCGCCTTAGCTTACCCGACGGAACGTCGCTGGTGACGGGCATCAACACCGTGTGCCGTGACACCGACGGCGGTATCTGGTTGGGCACTTACAGCAACGGCGTGATTTACGTTTCGCCTTATCTCGGCCTGTTTTTCACCGCCCAAGAGCCGTGGTGGCAGCGTGGATGGGTGTGGTTGGCTGTGGCGACAGTAGTGTTTTCCGGAGTCTTGGCTGTCTTTTTCGCCTTCAGGACACGCAGGATGCAGCCGAAAGACGAGGTTTTTGCGGACGAACAGACACCGCCGCACGGAGAGGAACTGCCGGCCTTGCTTGCACAATGCACACGACTTGTGGAGGAGCACATGGCGCAATGCGACTACGGAGTGGAGCAGTTGGCAGCCGACCTATGCATGGAGCGCACGGGACTCTACAAGAAAATCACCGCAATCACAGCCGACACGCCCGTTACATTCATCCGCAACGTCCGTCTGCGGCGCGCTTCCGAACTGCTAAGGGAGGGCAGGCTAAGCGTAAACGAGGTGGCTGCGCTGACAGGATTTGCCTCTCCAAGCTATTTCACCAAGTGTTTCAAGGCCAAATATGGCGTGAAACCATCGGAATTCCGTTGACCTTCGTTCCGTAAAGACTGGGGTGCGACCTGCAAACGGTACGTTTTCGTGTAACAAGTGCCATGTTTACTTGTTCCTAAATGCCATACTTACGAGCGTAAGTGTGACGTTTATGTTCATACAGACTTGTTCCGCTCTCTGAAAACCGTCCGGTATCAACAAATCTTCCATTCTATTCTTCATTTGTTTTATGCCTTTTCGTCCTTTTGCCGCTACCTTTGCCGGCACAAGCCAATAACATAAAAACAAGAAAAAGTATGAAGTCAAAACAGTTGTTGGCCTTGGTTGCAATGCTCGGAATGACGGGATTGGCCAAGGCAATCACCCATCAGGTGGGCGGACAGCAAATCTCCATCGAGTTTCAGTCGCCCTCTATTGTACGCGTACTCAAGGCTCCGCAGTCGGAAAAGGTGGAGAAAAGGAGTTACTGTGTAGTGCTTAAAGCACAAAAGATAAAGGATTTGAAGACCGTGGAGACGGCAGACGGGGTGGAAATATCCTCGTCGTGCATCACCGTGACACTTGACCACACCAGCGGAACGGTGACTTTCCGCAATGCAAAGGGTGAGAAGCTGCTCACAGATGCACGCACCTGCTTTGAAAGGCGCACCGACGAGGCAAACAAAGGCAAGCTGCGCACAAAGCAGTACTTCGTTCTCGAACCTGAAGAAGCCATCTACGGACTCGGACAGCTTAGGGATACGCACATGAACCAGCGCGGCCGCCGCAACATAATGCTGTGGAACAACAACACATACATAGCCATTCCGTATTTTACGAGTGAGAAAGGCTACGGAATTTATTGGGACAATGCCGGCAAGACATACTTTGATGATGCCGACAGCACATCTTTCACCAGCGAAGTGGCCACCTGCGCCGACTATTACTTCATGTATAGGGACGGAACGCAGGACGGCGTAATAGCAAGCATAAGGGAGTTGACCGGCCAAGCCACCATGTTTCCGCTCTGGTCTATGGGGTTCTGGCAATGCAGGGAACGGTACAAGACCAGCGACGAACTGGCCGGCGTGCTCGACAAGTATCGTGAGTTGCAAATACCCCTCGATGCAATAGTGCAGGACTGGCAGTATTGGGGCTGCGACTCCAACTGGAATGCCATGAAGTTCCAGAATCCGTACTACATAAATAAGGTTGGCGACCCTGCTTACGACAAGTTCCTTCCCAAAGACATGCGCAAGATGAAAGTTCAAGGTACGCCCCGGCTCAAGAGTCCGGAGGAGATGGTGAAATATGTGCACGACAACAATGCCCATTTGATGATAACCATCTGGGCCAACTTCGGCCCTTGGACCGACCAGTACAGGGAACTGAAGAAGATAAACGCCCTGCTCCCGTTCGACACGTGGCCGAGAAACAGCGGCGTGATGCCCTATGACGTGTTCAATCCCAAGGCACGGGAGATATATTGGGACTACCTTACGCACCTCTACGAGATGGGGCTTGACGCCTGGTGGACCGATTCCACGGAGCCAGACCACTTTGAAAAGCCCGGCGATGACGACTGGCAGACCTATGACGGGGCTTGGCTGGGGGTGAAAAACGCCTTCCCCCTACTCCACAACAAGAACATCTACGAGCACCAGCGCGCCATGAAAGGCAACACCAAGCGTTCGTTGCAGATGACCCGCAGCGGAAGTTTCGGCCTACAGCACTACGGCACATTCTCGTGGAGCGGCGACATACGCGCCACGTGGGGCGAGATGAAGAAACAGATACCGTCGGGCTTGAACTACACTCTGTGCGGCATTCCGTTCTGGAACACCGACCTTGGTGGCTTTTTCTACGGCGACTACAGGAACAATCCCCTAAATCCGGCGCTGCAAGAGCTGAAAGTCCGCTGGATGCAGTGGGGCACTTTCATGCCGCTAATGCGCAACCATTGCTCGTCGCCCATGGTCAGCGAGTTCTACAAGTTTGGCAGTAAGGGCGACTGGTGCTACGATGCCATGGTCGAAGCGGTGCGTTTGCGCTACCGTCTCCTACCTTATATATACAGCCAGGCAGCCGACTGCGTGCTGAACAGCGGCAGCATGATGCGCGCATTGGTCATGGACTACGCCACCGACAAGACGGCTTCGCGCCTGAACGACGAGTATCTCTTCGGCAGAAACCTGCTAGTGAAGCCCGTGACCGACCCGCTTTACACTTGGCGGGACAACTCGAGGAACGGCCACGAGATCTATCCAGACTTGAAAAAAGCATCTGCCCCTGTGAAAGTTTATCTGCCCAAGGGCAACCAATGGTATGATTTCTGGAGCAACCAGTTGCTTGACGGTGGGCAGGAGGTTCAGCGGCCATGCCCTATAAGCATCATGCCTGTGTACGTAAAGGCCGGTACTATACTGCCGTTCGGCCCCGAAGTGCAGTATAGTGGCGAGAAGTCGTGGGAGGACTTGGAGATAAGGGTCTATCCTGGTGCAGACGGCACGTTCAGCCTGTATGAAGACGAGGGCGACAACTACAATTACGAGAAAGGGAAGTACACGTTGATAAAGTTCAGTTGGGACAATACTGCACGCCAGCTCACCATCGGCGCACGCAAAGGCGACTACAAGGGAATGCTGAAGGCACGCCGCTTCCGTATAGTTCTGGTGGACGGACAAAGCGGGTCGGGCGACAAGCCGATGAAAGCCACCCGCACGACCGAATACAACGGCAAGGAACTGACTATTCAGTTCGCCACGGATTCCACTCCAAGTGAAACGTGAAACAACATTCCAGACCAGCAGAATGTGAAGTGTCATGTCGGGGCAAGTACAGCGGAAATGAACCGTAACTGTTCAGCGGTAGGTGCATGACAATGCATCAACCCCCAAACAAGGCTTGAATTGCATTGAAAGGTGTCTTGTTGTGTTTCTTGGCCATCTCAACAATCGAATGCAGCTCGAAGAAAACATCTGGAGATGGCTGCTGAGAAAACCACGAGAAGTCATTGTGTGATTTTGCATTTACCTAATAGAAGTTGTATCTTTGTCCAACTGAAAGTTTCGTTCCGAACTACGGAA
>CAVAQY010000055.1:0-16631 GCA_963590865.1 Bacteroidaceae bacterium
AGAATCGGGTAAGGGGCAATATATCGTTACTTCTACTTTAAATGAAAGAGCCGTGGGGAGGAGTCCTTCGGTTTCTCGAATTATGGGTTCACCTTATTATATATGGAGTTCCATTCACGGTCTGCCCTACTCCGCCTTGGAAGTGTTGCGGCGCACGTTTACAATCCTCTCCACCGCAGTCCACATCCGCTCAAAGACGACAGACAGGAGCAGACTCGCAAGTATGAGTGCGGCAAAGATGACGATTGGATAGCGCAGAGCGAACAGCCGGTCGTGCAGAAAGACGTTCAGCAGCCAGTAATGCACAAACCACATACCCAAAGAATGGCGGCCAAACAGTTTCAGCAACGGGGTTACAACAGGTACTGGGCGTGTTCTCACGAAAAAGAACACGAATACGATGGCGAAGAGTGGATTGACCGTGCCGGGGAAATGCAGCTTTGCAAAAACGAGAAGCAGCAGACATACAAAGAAGAACAGACTTTCGTGTCTGCCAAACCACGCATTGCCAAACCACTGTGGGGCTTTCCACGAATATTTTGCGAAGAGTGTCCCCAACAGAAACGGGAACATAAGATATATAAGGTTTGCCACCAACATGAGCAAGGGGTTGGCCGACAGGAAAGACGCCCAGCTATCGAGTGCGGCATAGGACAAGATATGGCAGACAAGTCCTACTGCGACGACCGCAACGGCCTTGTTGCGCTTTACAAACAGACAGAGAGGGCGTGAAAAAACGGCCAACAGAACATATGGGAGCACAAACCAGCAATAGGGATTGTAGCTGGTTTCAAGGGCTACAACGTTATATACCAGCGGCTTGACGCCTAAGTCAAGACCGCAATCACCCGCAACAGGCACGGCCAGCAGGGCTATTATGCACATGAAAACGTTGACCACCCAATAGGGAATATACAGGTTGAGCGCCCTTTGCAGGCGGGTCTTGCCCGACTTGCGCCCGTCCAGCAACGCCTTCATAAAGCCATAGCCGCTAACAATGAGGAACATCGGAACCGGAGTGGCGCACCTTGTCAGCTTCTGGAACAAGGGTACACTTCCATACTGGAGCCACCATGAGCACAACCCGGCGTTTTCCGAGGAATGGAAGAGATGCACATATAGCATCATGAGTATGGCTATGCCCTTTACTTGGAGACTTTGTTCGCGTGTCATACCGGCATTTGGGAGGTCAGCATTCAATTCAAGTCAGAATAAAACGTCTTTATCAAGTCACAGACATAGTCAACTTGTTCCAACTCGAGTTCATAGAACATCGGCATCCGCACCAACCGGTCGGCATAGATGTCGCAGTTGGGCAAATCATGGCAATCATAGATTTGCGACGAATAGTATTCGCTCTTATGCAGCGGCAGATAATGGAACGGAGCCAGCACATTGCGTTCCTTAAGGAAACTTATCAAACCTGTCCGTTCGTCCAGACTGCGGCACACAATGTAAAACATGTGAGCGTTGTTTGTTGCGTAATCGGGTATGCAAGGAAGCGTTATCCTGTCTGCAAGACCCTGCAAATTGAGCCAATACCGCTCCCAAATCTTTTTGCGCTGCACCTGAATCCTGTCAAGATTTTCCAGTTGCGCCCATAAAAACGCCGCATTAATTTCGGCAGGCAAAAAAGAAGAACCGGTGTCCACCCAACCGTATTTGTTGACAGCCCCTCTAAAGAAAGCGGCTCTGTTAGTTCCTTTCTCCCAGATTATCTCCGCACGGTGCATGAAATGTTCATCGTTGACAACGAGCATACCGCCCTCTCCTCCTGCCGTTATGTTCTTTGTCTCATGAAAAGAGAATGCGCCCAAATGGCCTATGCCTCCAAGAGCCTTGCCTTTATAGAAAGAATCTATCGCCTGTGCGGCATCCTCAACGACAATGAGTCCATGCTTTTCCGCAACGGCCATTATAACGTCCATGTCGCAAGCCACTCCGGCATAGTGCACCGGTGCGATGACACGTGTACGTGGAGTTATCAGACGCTCCAACTTCGCTGCATCCATGTTGGGATTGTCATCCATGGAGTCTGCAAATACCACTTTTGCCCCTTCGCGAATGAACGCCAACGCTGTGGAAACAAACGTATAAGACGGAACAATGACCTCATCGCCCGGTTTCAAGTTGCATAGCATGGCGCACATCTCCAACGCATCCGTGCCGGAAGTTGTGAGCAGACACTTCCCGAAACCGTAACGCTGCTGCATAAACTCATCCACTTTCTTCGTGAACACACCGTTGCCAGACAACTTGCCGGTGGACACGGCCTGATACATATAGTGGGTTTCCTTGCCTGTAAGGAATGGTTTGTTGAAAGGTATTGGTTGCATTGTCATTGTTTTACAATCCGTTGAAAATGTTGTCAAATCCAGATGTGGTATATTTTTGTAGAGCTTTCCACAGAGAAACCGTTTTTCTCGTAGAAAAGACATGCAGGCCTGTTGGCTTTCTGCGTTGCCACAGAAATCTTCACACCATCGTCTATCTGCCGGAACAGGGATGTCATGAGTATCGTCCCAATACCTTTTCTCGTGACATTCTCCGCCGTTGCCACCAGCCCGATACGTGCCGTGTCGCCGTCGAGCTTCCATGTAAGCATGCCCAAGGTTTGCCCTGGTTCCCTATAGGCAAGCACATCCGTGGCGATAGTTCCGTTGAGCGACCGTTCCATCCACAGTTTATACAAGGTCGGGAATACCGTTGGTGGCAGTTTTCCGTCCAGTTTGTAACGGGAATACTTTCCGCTCAAGCAAGCCAGACCAAACAGTTCTTCCGTCATTTCTTCGCCAAGCAAAGAGACTACGTTACTGTTTCTTTCCGCATAAAGGCCGCGGGTGTTCAATTGGGAATATACAATCTTCTCGTCAACGAGCCGCACGTTTTCCGACAAGCACTCTTCCGGGACATCCGCACCCTTCAGATAAAGCAACTTATAGCCACGTTTTCCCGCATTCTCCATTTCTTCGGAAAGAGACTTTGCATCTATCTTTCCGGACAAATGCAGATTGCCCGTTTTGAAACCGAAATGGTCGGTATCCCATTTAGCCAGTTCAACCATTGCCGCCTTCGTCCATATTGAAAGTTTGCCCGACTATAAAGACTGGGCGTCGCTTCACCCGGTCGTATATTTTGCCTATATACATCCCTGTTATGCCCAGCATCATCGTGATTATTCCAACAGCAAACCAGATTGAAATGGCCAAAGTGGTAAATCCGTCAACGAGTATTCCGCCAAAGAGCCATTTGCAAGACGTGTAGACAACAAACAGCAAGGACAATATAACGGTGTAGAACCCGAAGCGCAACATCAGACGAAGCGGTTTGTCGGAGAAGCCTATCATGTTGTCGCTGGCCAATCTGAACAGCTTCAGTATACCGTACGAAGAGTTGCCCGATTCCCGTTCCGCATGGACAACGGGCAGATAGCCTTTTCTGAATCCCACCCATTGAGCCATGATGGGGAAATATCTGATGCTGTCTCCCATAGAAAGTATCGCCGTCACCACCTTCCGGTTGTAAATACCGAAGTTGGCCACGCTCTTGTCTTGCTGCGTGTCTGTCAGAAAAGAAAACACCTTATAGAATATTGCGCTTGACATCTTCTTCGCAAAACTGTCTTTTCGCTCCACCCGTTGCGCAAACACCGAGTCGTATCCCTCCTGCGCCTTAGCGTAAAGGTTTGGTATTTCTTCCGGGCGGTCTTGCAAATCGCAGTCCATAACGACCACCCACTTGCCCTTTGAACGTGAGAGACCGGCGGTTATTGCGTAGTGTTGACCGAAGTTTCGGGAAAGGCTCATGCCCTTTATGCGTTTGTCTCCGGCGCATAGAGCCTTTATCTTTTGGAGAGAATTGTCTGGCGAGCAGTCGTTGACAAGTATTATTTCATACTCTTCTGTTATCTTTTCAACTGCGCCTTTGATGCGAGCCACAAGCTCGTCCAGCATTTCCTCCCCTCTGTATATTGGGGAAACGATTGACAATTCCATCCCTTTGAGTGTTCTACGCCCAATCCCACACTATCTCGGTTGGGGCCATATAACGAAAAAGAAGTCCGCCCCCGCATATAGCTTGGGCGGACTTACCTAAAATTATGAAAAGTTTTCTGATGTTTAGAGCTTCGGACCAGCAGCTACGAGAGCCTTGCCGGCATCGTTGGTCTCATACTTCTTGAAGTTCTTGATGAAGCGTGCGGCCAAGTCCTTAGCCTTCTCTTCCCACTGAGCAGCGTCTGCGTAAGTGTCGCGGGGATCGAGGATGTTGGGGTCAACGCCCTCAAGCTGTGTAGGAACTACGAAGTCGAAGAAAGGAATGGTCTTCGTGGGAGCTGCATCAATAGAGTGGTTCAGGATAGCGTCGATGATGCCGCGGGTGTCGCGGATAGAGATACGCTTGCCAGTACCGTTCCAACCGGTGTTCACCAAGTAAGCCTTTGCGCCGCTCTTCTGCATCTTCTTCACCAGTTCCTCAGCATACTTTGTGGGGTGCAGCTCAAGGAATGCCTGGCCGAAGCAAGCAGAGAAAGTAGGAGTAGGCTCGGTGATGCCGCGCTCTGTACCTGCCAACTTGGCTGTGAAGCCAGAGAGGAAGTAGTACTTAGTCTGCTCTGCGCTCAGGATAGACACGGGAGGAAGCACTCCGAAGGCATCGGCGCTAAGGAAGATTACCTGCTTAGCGGCGGGACCCTGCGACAGAGGACGCTGGATGTTCTTGATGTGATAGATAGGATAAGAAACGCGGGTGTTCTCGGTCACGCTCTTGTCTGCGAAGTCAATCTTGCCGTCCTTGTCAACGGTAACGTTCTCGAGCAGAGCGTCGCGGCGGATAGCGTTGTAGATGTCAGGTTCGCTCTCCTTGTCGAGGTTGATAACCTTGGCGTAGCAGCCGCCCTCGAAGTTGAACACGCCCTCGTCGTCCCATCCGTGCTCGTCGTCGCCGATGAGCTTACGCTTCGGGTCGGTAGAGAGAGTTGTCTTACCTGTACCTGACAGACCGAAGAAGATGGCGGTGTTCTCGCCGTTCATGTCGGTGTTGGCCGAGCAGTGCATTGAAGCCATGCCCTTCAGGGGGAGGAAGTAGTTCATCATAGAGAACATACCCTTCTTCATCTCACCGCCGTACCATGTGTTGATGATAACCTGCTCCTTGCTGGTCACGTTGAACACAACGGCTGTCTCAGAGTTCAGTCCGAGTTCCTTCCAGTTTTCAACCTTAGCCTTTGATGCGTTGTAAACGATGAAGTCAGGCTCCTGGTCGAACTCTGCCTCGTTCTGAGGACGGATGAACATGTTGGTCACGAAGTGAGCCTGCCATGCAACCTCAACGATGAAGCGAACCTTCATGCGGGTATCCTTGTGTGTGCCGCAGAAACCGTCAACAACATAGAGCTTCTTGTTAGACAATTCCTTCTTTGCTATTTCCTTAACGGCAGCCCATGCTTCCTTAGTAGCGCGGTGGTTGTCGTTCTTGTACTCTTCTGATGTCCACCAAACGGTATCATGGGAATTCTCGTCGTCAACGATAAACTTGTCCTTGGGCGAACGTCCGGTGTAGATACCGGTCATCACGTTTACTGCACCAAGTTCTGTTTCCTGACCAACTTCGAAGCCTTCAAGGCCTTCTTTTGTCTCCTCGTTGAACAAAACCTCATACGAAGGATTGTAGAGTACCTCGGTAGTACCGCTGATACCATACTTCTCTAAAACTGACTTATCAAACTTTGCCATTTTTATTAAATGTATTTAGTTGTGAATTACTTCTTTATACGCCATTTCGGCCTTATCCATAATCGGCGACAAAGGTAGCAAAAATTGCAAATACGGCAAGCGTTTACGCACACAATTTTCCCTTGCAACGCCCTTTATTAGGTTAAAGTAATGAAAAAGAAACTGCATTCAAATACAATTGCAACTTGCAGTTGACAAAAGGAAGGGTTACAATTGGATGAGGAGCGTCAACGACCGTCAAAAGGCCTGCCAATAACCATCTAGTGGAGCATAAATGACCATTACAAGAACTGTTAAATGCGCTCACGAAAGACAACTTTTACAGCCCCAACCATCCCGAACGAATCCCGAAGGCATCCCGAACAAATCCCGAAGCCAATGGCTCCCATGAGAGACGACTTTTTTATAGCCTCTGAAAAATTGCAAAGCCGCCCTTGACGGAAACCGCTCTCCGTCACAAAAAAGCGAAAGGCTCATTAAAAAAACGCGGCCGTACGTGGATGCAAGTGGGGCATAATGCCTACCTTTGCACTCCGATGAACAAGTTTAGTGCCATAGCCATCGTGTTTCTGCTTCTCGCATCCGTGGTTTACGGACAGAAACGCTACGTGTTTCCGACCGAAGTGAAGCCCCTGTTGCACACAGAGTGGGGACAGGGTGCTCCATACAACAAACTGTGCCCTGCGGAACAGGACACTTCGGCCAGAAAAAACGCATATGCAGGATGCGGGCCGTTGGTCATGTCGCAGGTGATGAAAGGCTATTCTTATCCTCCGTCAAGCCCACAGCTGGGTTCGGTGTATGCATGGAACAAGATGTACAACACCGTTCCCGACACGGCAAATGCCGAGGGCGACAATGCAATAGCGCGGCTCATAGCCGACTGCGGAACCGCCGCCGGCACAGTCTATGGTGCAAGCGCGAGCGCAACCAAGCTGAACGAGGTGGTGACGGGACTGAAAAAGTATTTCGGATACAACGCTTACATGAGCATACTTGACCGTGCGCACTACAAAGGCACAGACGGCGGACGGCTCTGGAAAACAGTCATCTACAACGAGCTGCGCAACGGCCGACCCGTAATCATGCGCGGCGAGCGAGGCCCAAAGGCGGCTCACGTGTTCATCATAGACGGATGCCGCGACTCAACCGTACACGTGAACTGGGGTTGGGCAGGCAAGCGCAACGGATACTTCGACCCCGACTCGCTCGACGGCTACCGACAGAACCAGCGCATGGTGGTGGACATTGCCCCTCAAGGCTATGTCCCGGCGATAAAACGTGTGGCCACGGCTTCGGCCGGCCACCTTGCACAAGCCCTGAACCAGCACGACAGGGAACTGCTGCGCCACATAAAGGTGGTAGGTCCATTGAACCGCTCCGACGTGGAGGTGCTACGACGGATGGCCACGGAAGGGAACCTGTGTACGATAGACCTTAGCGAGGCCGTGACGCTGACGCTTCCCGACTCAGCGTTCTACGGGTGCGCCAACCTTACCTACATGTCTCTGCCCCTCACCCTGCCGGAAATAAGCGAATGTGCGTTTGCCGCATGCGTCAAGCTGAACCGTGTTGACATCCACTCCATGGTGAGCGAGATAAAGCAGCGCGCCTTTTACGGATGCTTCTGCCTGACAGACGCGCGGTTGCCCTTTGCCCTTAAAGTCATCGGGCCAAACGCTTTCAACTCGTGCAACAGCCTGACCGACGTTAAATTGCCGCCTATGCTCACCTCTCTGGGCACGGGTGCTTTTGCCAATGCGAAGAATCTGCGCTCGCTGACCGTGCCGAGAAGCACGACAAAGATGGGTTCCGATGTGGTGAAAGGAACTAAGGTGGCCAACATCAGACGCTTATGAACGCAATCGCATTGGGACTTTTGGTGCCGTTCGCCGGCACAGTACTCGGCTCGGCCTTCGTGTTTTTCATGCGCAAGGAAATGAACGTCTTGCTGCAAAAGTTGCTTCTGGGCTTCGCGTCCGGCGTAATGGTGGCCGCTTCGGTGTGGTCTCTGCTTTTGCCAAGCATAGATTTCCACGGCAATTCGGACGACGTAGCGAGAGTGGTCCCGGCGGCCTTGGGCTTCCTTCTGGGCATGGCCTTCCTGCTTTTCATCGACTACATAACGCCCCACCTGCACCTTGGCGACGACCATCCCGAAGGTTTGCGCTCGCATCTGTCGCGAACGGCCATGCTCTCGCTTGCCGTCACCATCCACAACCTGCCCGAAGGCATGGCCGTTGGCGTGGTACTGGCAGGAGCATCCATGGGCGATGCAAACATCAGCGCGGCCGGTGCGCTGGCTATGTCGGTGGGCATAGCCATACAAAACATACCGGAGGGAGCCATCATCTCCATGCCCATGAGGGCAGAAGGCAACAGTAGGCTCAAGTCGTTTCTCATAGGCAGTCTCAGCGGAGTGGTGGAACCGCTGGGCGGACTGGCCGTCATTCTGCTCACCGCATGGCTCACTCCAGCCATGCCCTATATGCTTTCGTTCGCTGCGGGAGCCATGCTCTATGTGGTAATCGAGGAACTCATACCAGAAGCGAGCAGCGGCGAGCACAGCAATGTCAGCACTATGGGCTTCGCCGTAGGCTTTGTGCTGATGATGGTGCTGGACGTTGTGCTGGGCTGAACGGGGTTTTCACCTCGGAAAGAGACGGAACAAGGTTTGCAACATAAAATACAATAAGGATTACAATAACAATTAGGATATGATCAAAATACGTCGCTCTCTGCTGTCGTCACAGCTGTGCATGCTGCTCAATCTGGCATTGGTTTATGTGGTCTACGAGGTGTGCCGCTTTGTGTATCTGTTTGAGAACTGGAGCACTTTCTCCGCCAATCTGTCGTGGAAGTCATTGGGAGAAATACTGCGGGGCGGCTGGATGTTCGACACTTCGGCCATACTCTACACCAACGCCCTGTACATTCTGCTCATGATTCTGCCTCTCCAATGGAAGGAAACCGATTTGTGGCAGCGCGTGGCACGGTGGGTGTTCATAGTTTTCAACTCCATCTGCATAGTCATAAACCTTGCCGACGCTGTGTATTTCCAGTATACAGGCCGCAGAACCACGGTCACGGTGTTCTCAGAGTTTGGCAACGAGCACAACCTTGGAAGCATATTCGGCATAGAAATCCTGCGCCACTGGTATCTGGTGCTGGTGGGTGCGGTGCTCATCTACGGCCTTTGGAAACTGTATTTCCTGCCGTCGGGCAGGGCAACACGACTGGTGCGCCGCCCGTTCCTGGTTGGCAACCTCGCAATATACTACGCAGTACACATCCTATGCCTTGTAATTTTTGTACCGCTTTGCGTGTTCGGCATGAGGGGAGGAGCCACTACGGCAGTGCGCCCGATAACCATCAGCAACGCCAACCAATACGTTGACCGTCCGCTTGAGGCGGCTCTGGTGCTCAATACTCCGTTCTCGCTGATACGCACGATAGACAAACCGATATTCACCGTACCGGACTATTACCCCGCCGATGAACTTGACAGAATATACAGCCCGGTACACGCACCTTCGGACTCCGCCATTGTGAGGCGCAAAAATGTGGTGGTACTGATTGTGGAGAGTTTCGGACGGGAGTATATTGGCGGCTTCAACAAGTGGCTCGACGGCGGACACTACAAGGGCTACACGCCGTTTGTTGACTCGCTGATGCAGCACAGCACAACATTTCTCTACTCATACTGCAACGGCAGAAAGAGCATCGACGGAATGCCTTCTATACTTTCCGGTATTCCTATGTTCGTGGAACCTTTCTTCCTCACACCTGCTTCAATGAACAACGTGAGCGGAATAGCGGGTGAACTGCGCAAGAAAAACTACTTTACCGCCTTTTTCCACGGGGCTGAAAACGGTTCAATGGGCTTCCAGGCCTTTGCCCGGGCTACGGGATTCGAACGGTATTACGGACGCACGGAATACAACGAGGACAAGCGTTTCAATGGTGACGAGGACTTCGACGGCACATGGGCAATCTGGGACGAGCCGTTTCTCCAGTTCTATGCCGAAAAGATGTCGGAGTTCAAACAGCCGTTCATGACTGCTCTCTTCACAGCTTCGTCGCACCATCCATACGTCATACCTGACAGATACAAGCAGAAATATCCCGAAGAAGGCATCGTCATACACAAGTGCATACGTTACACAGACAACGCCCTGAGGCGGTTTTTCGACACCGCAAAGACCAAGCCGTGGTACAAGAATACGCTCTTCGTCATAACGTCTGACCACACAAACCAGAGCGACCACGACTATTACCAGACGGATCTTGGAGGCTTCTGCTCGCCGATAATATTCTTTGACCCCAGCGGAGAATTGAAACCGGGCATGAGAAACGCCATCGCGCAACAGATAGACATCATGCCCACGGTGCTCGGCTATCTGGGCTACGACCGCCCGTTTGTGGCTTTCGGCTGCAATCTGTTCAACACTCCGGACGAAAACACATGGGCTGTGAACTATCTGAACGGCATTTACCAGTACATAAAGGGCGATTATCTGCTCCAGTTCGACGGGCAAAAGACCAAAGCTCTCTACCGTTTCCGCACCAATCTGCTGCTCAAGGACAACCTTGCCGCCCGTTTGCCTGAGGTAAGACAAAGCATGGAGCGTGAAGTGAAGGCCATAATCCAGTCATATATGACACGCATGACAACCAACAGTCTGGTAATAAAGTAATGTTGTCCTAAACGTTTTTAGAAAAGACGAAAATCCAGCCTATGTTTGACTCTAAAAAAATAAAAAAATTATTCGATGTGGTAGCCGTTGCAGCAGAAATGTTCCGAGTTTTTCCTTCCAAAAAGCCAAAAGAAGGTCTTGATTGCAATCACTAACCACCTTTAAGTGCCGTTGGGGTTGTTGATTGCGATCAATTGTCTCTTTCAAGTTCGTTGGGACTGTTGCTCGCAATCAATTGCCATTTCCAAGTGCAGTTGGGGCTGTTGATTGCGATTAATTGTCTCTTTCAAGTTCGTTGGGACTGTTGCTCGCAATCAATTGTCATTTCCAAGTGCAGTTGGAACTGTTGATTGCGATTAATTGTCTCTTTCAAGTTCGTTGGGACTGTTGATCGCAATCAATTGCCATTTTCAAGTGCAGTTGGGGCTGTTGAAATGCAGTTGAAGTCATGTTCAGCATGACTTTGCATGATGTTTGGCATGACAAGTGGATGCATCAACGGAGACAGAGCCATGCCACAAAAAAAACGCAATGCGATGGCACCCGCTGCTGGGATGCCATCGCATTGTGTTTTTGCGGCATGGTTTCTACCAGCCGGGATTCTGCTCTGCCTGTTTCTCCTCGGATGTCAGAGCATGACCGTTCCGCTGTATGCCGTCGAGGTATGTCTGCGGAATGGGTCGCAGCACCATGTAGTCCTTGATGTTGGCGGCAGCCTGTGGATTGTATGCCTGCACGCGTTTCACAAGTGTCTTGGTGCGCGCCAAGTCCTGCCAGCGCAACATCTCGCCACACAGTTCGCGTGTGCGCTCGTTGAGCACGAGACACAGCATGCGGTCGTAGTCGCTCGTGTAGCCAAGCTTGCGTATAACCTCCTCGTCTTCGGCTGGCAGATTGTCCTTGTCGGCAATGTGCAGACTGGTGGCCGCGGTGGTCTCGGCTATGCCGTTAGACTCGTAGTAAGAACACTCGGCCATATAGCTGTTCACACCGTCGTTGGCATATCCGGGCGCACCCACTTTGTAGGCAGCTCCTCCATCGACATAAGATTCACGGTCTTCGCCGTTCTTGTATGCTGCACGGTCGCGCAGGGCGTTGATGTAGACGAGAGCCTCGCTGTATTTGTGCTGACGCACCAAAGCCTCGGCGGCAATCAGGTAGGTTTCGCCCAGACGGGCGAGTATGCCGTCGCGCGTACCTGTGCGATCAGTCTTGCTCGTGCGGTAGCCGTCAATGAACTTGCTCAGCGAGGGGAAAAACTGCGTGTAGGCGAACAAAGGGGTGTCGCCACGGCTGCTCCCAGCCGGATAGGCCACAAACACGGTGGGTATGGTCTTGCCTGTTTTGCTGTAGACCACCGAGTCGGAGCAACGCGTGCTGCCATAGCGGGTGTCGCCGGGCGTATTCACCACATACATCACACCGAGGTCACCGTTGGTGTAGTATGTGGACTTCTGCATATTGTTGACAGCCATCTTCGTCTTGAAGCTCTTCCAGAAGCGCGAGTCGTTCACCTTGTCATACACGTCGTAGGTGTAGTACGACGTGCGCAGACGCTGGTATTCGCGCTCGCCTGCCACGTCACGCTGCATATAGGGCAAGTCTTTGTATACCGATATATAATAAAGGTGAACCTGATTGTAGGTGTTGGCGTCGTTGGCCGACTTGTCAGCGTTGAACTGCGCGGCCAGGATTATCTCATCGAGCTTCTCGTTGGCGCCGTCGGGACCGGTATAGTTCCACAGGTCGGAGTAGTTGGGCGCAAGCGTGTGGTGGGCTATCACCTCCTGAGCATACTTAAGGCAGTCGGTCAAGTCCTGCTCCTTGTAGACCGTATTCCAGTCGTCATTGCGCTCGCTTGCCCTCGACAACAGAGCCTTGGCCAGAAAGTGGGCTGCGGCATCCTTGGTCATCTGCCCCGTCTTCTCGGCCTTCTGCGGCAGTAGCTCGTAGGCCATTTCAAGGTCGGAGATGCACTGGGCGTAGGTGTCTTCTGTGGAGGCACGCTCAAACTCGCGCTGCGGCACGTCGCTTGTGGCCAGCTTCAGCGGCACACCGCCATACTGCGCCACAAGCGTGTAGAAGTTGAAGCCGCGCAGGAAGTAAGCCTCACCAAGATATTGCAGCATCTTGGCGTTGGTCTGCACCTTGGGCGTGGCGTTCTCGATGAGCAGGTTGGCGTTGTTTATACCAACAAACATCTCGTCCCACAAGTCGTACATATTGGTTGAGTTGCCAGTGATGGTGGGTCCGTAGTTGCCGTCGTAGTTGTTCCACGAGGCGTTTGAGCCGTCGCCGCCAACGGTAAACTCGTCGACACCGTTTTGGGTGAACGCCACCGAGTTCTCGCGCGAGAAGTGGTAGCGCAGGTTCTCATACAGAGCAGTGGCCAGATTGGCTATACCCTCGTCGGTGTTCAGATACACGGTGTTGCGCTTCGTCTTCAGTTCCTCATCCAGGAAATCGCTGCACGAGGTTGCCGCCAGCCCCATTGAAGCAATGAGAACCACGGCGTATATGTTATTGTATAGTTTCATGTAGTCAAAAAAAATGTTAGTTTCATTGTTTTGTCTTGTATGTGTGCCGATGCTTAGAAGTCGAGGCTAAGTCCGATGGTCCAGCCTCGATTCCAGTTTGACGTATAGGCTTGCGACGCGTCGAGTTCGAGGAACTTCACCGCTGAGTATATTCTGAACGGATTGCGAGCCTGTACATACACCCTCATGCTGTTGATTCCGATGTGCCCTATCACGCTCTTGGGCAGGGTGTAGCCCAGCGATATGCTGCGCACCTTGAGGAAGCCGCCGTCCTTGTAACCCACAATTTTGTAGTACTTGTCGCCGCCGCCAATGTTGTATATAGGCTTTTGGTATTCGGAATTGTGGTTGTTCTCGTTGTAGTAGTTTATCGAGCGCTGCATATAGCGTCCGCCCTGCCACTCGCCGCCAGTGCTCACCTTATAGCCGAAGCGTCCGTAGAGCATGAAGCTGAAGTCGAAGTTCTTGTAGGTGAATGTGTTCGTCATGCCGAATATCCAGTGTGGATTGGTGTTGCCTATCACCACACGGTCGTCATTGGGGTCTATCTTGTAGTCGCCGTTTTGATCCACAGGGCGCACCATTCCCGCCGTGAAGCTGTTGCCGTTGGCGTTGAACTTTGCCATCTCCTCGGCATCCTCAGGTTGCCAGATGCCGGCGAACTCATAGTCATAGAGCGAGTTTATGGACTCGCCTATGAAGAGGTTGTTGTTGATGTCGTCCTCGTTGCCGTTGGCCAGCTTGTCGATTTTGTCCTTTTGGTAGGAGACGTTGATGGTGGTGTTCCAGCGGAAGTCCTTCGACTGAATGTTAACGGTGTTGAGCGTGAGGTCAACGCCCTTGTTGGATGTCTCGCCGATGTTGGCCCATGTGTTCTTGTATCCGTTTATCGACGGTATCGACGCCAGCATGAGCAGGTCTTTTGTCTTCGAGGTGTAGAGGTCAAGCACACCGCTTATGCGTCCACGGAGGAAGCTGAAGTCAATACCTATGTTCCACTGTGTGGTCTTCTCCCACCCAAGTTCAGAGTTGGTCATGGGCAAGTTGCCATTCGAAATCATGGGTTCCGTAGGAGCGTAGCCTGGTTGTAGCGAGCTTCCAAACGGGTAGAACATCGACACCACGCCTCCCTTTGTCTGGTATGGATCTATGGCCGAGTTGCCAGTGACGCCAACGCCAACGCGCAGCTTCAGCTGGTCAACCCACTCCACCCTCTTCATAAACCGCTCCTGGTCGATGCGCCAGCCCAAGGCCATGCTGGGAAAGAAGGCCCACTTGTGGCCGTCGGCCAACTGCGACGCGCCGTCCCAGCGTCCGCTCACGGTGAGCAGATACTTGTCGGCGAAGCTGTAGTTCACGCGTGCCATGTATGAGAGAAGCTGCCTTTCAGACATCGATGTACCCCAGTCGGTGAGCTGGTCGGAGGGTATCTGTTCCTTGGTCAGTGCATTCCATTTGGCCGGCTCGTAGGGTATGCCGTCGGCCGACAGCGATGCGTCCTCATACCTGTATTTGGTTGCGCTTTGCAGCAGCGTTACCCCAACGTTGTGTTGTCCCAGCATGCGGTTGTAGTACACGAGATTGTCCATCGTCCACGACACATTGGCGTCATGCGACTTCGACGCGTGGTTCATGCCTTGGCTGCTCGTCGACAGTTTGTCGCGGAATGTTCCGATGCTGCGATAGCGCAGATCGGGGCCAAAGTTGAAGCGGTAGCTCAGTCCCTTGAGCGGCTCCCACATCTGTCCAAAGTCAAGTTGGGCATAGAGACTCGCGATCACACGGAACACGCGCCTCTCGTTCTGACTGTGGTTCCACTCGTCGGCAATGTTCTTCACCATTTCATCGCCTCCAGGGTTAGTTATCAGGTTACCGTCCTTGTCGTATGGCTGCGCATATGGAAACTGGCTTGTGGCCGCATAGTATAGGTTGGAAGGCAGCCCCTTGAGCAGCGAGCCTTGCGAACTGGCCGTGGAACCGTATTGCTGGAGACCGAACGAGCCGTTGACGTTCATGCCAACGTTGAACCACTTCTGTGGTTTTGCGTCGAGGCTTATCTTCGACGAGTAGCGACGGAAGCTCTGCCCCTTTATAGTTCCAGTATTGTCAAGTATGCCAAACGACATGTAGCCTTTGAACTTGTCATTGCCACCGCTTATGCCGAGCGTGTGCTCGTGGGTTATACCCGTGCGTGTCACGAGTCCCTGCCAATCGTATGTAGGCACTTTTGAGCCGTCCCATGTGCCACTTTCCCATCCTTTCATTATGTTTTCCCATGCGGTTGGATCGGACTCGGCCTTGAATATCTCACGGTCGGTCTCTATGGTGGGTTGGTCGGCGCGCGGATATTTGTCGGAGTTCATGTAGTAGTACGACCAGCGTCGCCAGTCGATGTACTCTGCCGATGTCATTTGGTGAGAGTAGTCTTCCAAGGTCTCAAACGTCACGGTGCCGTCGTAGCTCACCTTTGTCTTGCCAGCCTGGCCCTGCTTGGTGGTGACGAGTATCACGCCATTGGCTCCACGACTACCATATATGGCTGTAGCCGACGCATCCTTCAATATGTCGATGCTCTCTATGTCGCGTGGGTTGAGCGTCTCTATGCCGCTTTGTGACATCAAGGGGATGCCGTCAACCACATACAGCGGCGCATTTTGCGCATTGATGGAGCGCACACCGCGCACATTTATCGTTCCAATCTCGCCCGGACGCTCATTGCTTGTGATGTCAACGCCAGCCGCCTTGCCTTGCATGGCCTCCAAGGCATTGCCTACGGGGCGCGAGTTCAGGTCTTTCTCGCTCACGCGAATGAGGGAACCTGTTACGTCCGACTTGCGCTGGACGCCATATCCCACCACAACGACCTCGTTGAGCAGCTGTTCATCGGGTTCCATCTTCACAACTCCGCCCGAGGCAACAGTTTTGTCCTTGTAGCCCGTATACGACAGTTTCACTTGTGCTCCGCTCTGTATGTGCAGCGTATAGTTACCGTCGATATCGGTTATGGTGGCGGCATTGCCTGTCGTGGCACGCACGGTTACGCCTATCAGAGGCTCACCGTTCTCGTCAACCACCTTTCCCTTCACTGTGTTGTTGTGCTGTTGCATTGACTGGGCACCTTGCAGTTGTTCCGCCACGCTGGCGGCAAGCGGAGTGCATACCGCCAATAGCCCTACACCGAACATCGTTTTCAGCAATGCACACGCACTCCTGCGCGGCATTGCGCTTGTAATAATGTTGATTAGCATTTTGGTTAATATTATTTTTTAGTATGTCTGCCGGCATATATTGCCGACAGTATTTGTTTTAGGTTCATTTGCAAATTTATGCTTTTGTTGCCGTAAAAACAAAACATTCACCCTCTTTCTGTACAAAATCTTTCCCGCAATAATACTTTTTAACAAACAAACAGTTTACTGGTTGCAAAAGGAGTGTATTTATATGAATCGCGCATATAACTCTCGGTATGATTTGTGCCAAAATTCTTCAACCGGTGCCGTTAGAAATGTAATAGGAGAAGTGTCCTCGGCTCACCCGATAAACATGGGGGATTCTTTTGTTCTGTGGAAAAGTTTATACCTTTGTGGTATGAACAATCAAGGACTATTAGTATTGGCACAGTTAATTCTGCCATCAGAGATACTTTCAAATTTTGAAGTAGTACG
>CAVAQY010000056.1:0-16402 GCA_963590865.1 Bacteroidaceae bacterium
GCTACACTTTATTCCTGATTACCTGGTGTCACCAACCGAGGATATCCGCTGACCCATAAAAGTTGCCTCTCGTGATGCATCAAGTCATTCATTGACCGCTTCATAATCCACATATTCACCTTCATCTGCACCATAAATCTTGCGGTTGACTACATCTGGCGTGCGGGTGTCAACTACCGTACTGTCTCCACTTTGTGACTTCATGTGCCTTTTTCCTGCCGAGCCGCCGCCGTTCCGCATATGATGCCGCCCTGCGAAAAGACCGCGGAGGCCGAAGAGCGAGTCCAAGTGCAACGCTCTAATGACCCTTGCCACGAACAGCGCCGCAAAAGCGAGCAGGGCAAAGACGAAAACTACGACAAAAAGAAGCATGAAGACAAGGACACTCATGTCGCAAAGCCGTTTTATCCGTTCGGAAACGTCACAAAGCCACTTTATTTCTTACGGAAACAGTTGCCGTAGACAGCATAAGCCACATACACAACCACTATGGCGGCGAAACCTGTGAGACGCAGAGTGGCGAGCAGCAGCACGCATACGCCCAAGAAAGAATAGCGCACCTCGTTGCCTTTCCATCCCCAGTGTTTGAATTTCAACGAGAACATTGGCAGTTCTGCCACGAGAAGCCCACTTGACACGACTACCATCGCCATGACAAAGAGTACGGCAAGGGGAAGATTTACCACGAAGTTCTCCGCTCCAACTATCAGCGAAGCCCAAAACAAGGCATTAGCCGGTGTAGGGAGTCCTATAAAGGAGGTTGTCTGACGCTCGTCAAGGTTGAATTTGGCCAAACGCAACGCCGAGAAAGCAGCAATAAGAAAAGCCCAATAAGGAAGCAAAAAGCCTATCGGTTGCAGGAAGTGCGGCACGTCCATAGTAGAAAGCATGGTGAACACCATTGCAGACGGTGCTACTCCAAACGTAACGCAGTCGGCCAGCGAGTCCAACTCTTTACCTATTGGCGACGAAACGCCCAACAGGCGTGCGCTCATGCCATCAAAGAAATCGAAGATCGCACCTATTACTATAAAGAGGAAGGCCCAGTCGTACAGTCCGAAAAAGGCATTGCCCACGGCTATGCACCCCGAGACAAGATTGCCGCATGTCAAGGTATTGGGAATGTTGCGCACTATAAAGTTAGCCATTTCTCTCCCTTTCATTTCAATTTAGCTATGACCGTCTGGTCGCCCGTAGTGTATTGCCCCATCTTCACACACACTTCCGTGCCTAAAGGCAGATAGACATCCACTCGCGAGCCGAGCTTGATGAAGCCCAGATGTTCGTCTATGTAGCACTCCTCGCCCTCCTTGGCATAGGTCACTATGCGGCGCGCCATAGCCCCGGCTATCTGGCGACACAGGATATCTTCGCCCTCTGGAGTGGTAATCATCACATCGGCGTGCTCGTTTTCCTCGCTCGCCTTGGGCAGCCAAGCCTTGTGGAAGTTGCCATTCTGATGGTGTACGAACTTGACTTTACCGTCAACGGGGAACCAATTGGCATGTACATTGAACAAGCTCATGAATATCGACACCATGATACGGCGATCGTGGAAATACTTGTTTTCGTCTACCTCCTCTATCACCACCACTTTGCCGTCGGCGGGAGCCACTACAACGCGCTCCGTTTCGCCGTTGTAATAGCGTATCGGACAACGGTAGAAGTTGAGAACTACAGCCCAGACGGCACCAAATACCGCCACAAACAGCCAAAAGGGAAGCGACGGGCCGAAAAAATGCCAAAGTACTGCGGCAACGACGACCACAGCCACAAAGCTATAGAGCAGAGTGTCAGTGCCTTCACGGTGTATTCTTATCTTTTTCAGCTTTCTTATTCTTCTACCCATTACGGTTTTTCTGTTGTTTTATTGAGTGGCCATGTAAAATCAGCCACCGCAAGTTAGCAGTTAAGGGTCTGATACTTTGCCTCTCGCCAAGGCACAGCCCATTAGTTAGCATATCGCTCATCCGCGCCTTTTCTCAGCCTGCCATGCAAAACTCAACGAGTTTTCACGCTGACTTCAGCCGAATCTCGCCAATCTGCCGAATCAAGTGCAATATGCATCTGCAAAGGTACATTTTTTTTGCCTTTCACACAAGCGATACTTCTTTTTTCCCTCCTTTACTTGGCCGTTTCGTGGATTAGGAGTAACTTTACACCTCAAAAAACACGTCAGCGCACAAGACTATGCAGGACTTCATACACCTTCACGTACATACTTATTATTCCATACTTGACGGCCAGTCGAGCATATCCAAACTGGTTGACAAAGCCATTGCCAACGGCATGAAGGGCATGGCCATCACCGACCACGGCAATATGTTCGGGGTAAAGGAGTTGTTTGACTACTGCAACAAGGTGAACGGCAAGCGCAAGGCCGAGGGGCTGGAGCCTTTCAAGCCCATATTCGGCTGCGAGATGTATGTAGCCCACCACAAAAAGGAGGATAAGTCGAAAGGAAGCGGTGGCCTTGGCGGCTACCACCTTATAGTGTTGGCAAAGAATCTGCACGGCTACAAGAACCTTATCAAGCTCGTATCAAACGCATGGGTGGACGGTTTCTACGGCAGACCACGTACTGACAGAGAAGATCTCGAGCGCTACCACGAAGATCTGATAGTGTGCTCGGCCTGTATTGCCGGCGAAGTGCCAGCCAAGATACTCAAAGGCGACATTGCCGGAGCACGTGAGGCTGTGGAGTGGTACAAAAACCTGTTCGGCGACGACTACTACCTGGAGCTTCAGCGCCACGAAGTGAAAGACCTGTCAATAAGAGCCAACCGCGAGACATTCCCTTTGCAGCAGGAAGCCAACAAAGTGCTGGTGGAGTTTGCCAAGGAATATGGCATCAAGTTGGTGTGTACCAACGACGCCCACTTTGTGAACGAGGAGAACGCCGAAGCCCACGACCACCTTCTATGCCTCTCAACTGGCAAAGACCTTGACGATCCGACGCGTATGCTCTATTCCAAGCAGGAGTGGTTCAAGACGAGAGAGGAGATGAACGAGGTGTTTTCCGACCATCCCGAAGCGCTGAGCAACACACTTGAGGTGCTCGACAAGGTGGAGTTCTATGACATAGAGCATTCGCCCATCATGCCGTTCTTCCCCATTCCGGAGTCGTTCGGCACGGAAGCGCAATGGAGGGAGAAGTTTACCGAGGAGCAACTCTTCAAGGAATTTACCAGCGACGAGAACGGCGAGAACCAAATACCGCGCGAAGAGGGCGAAAAGAAGATAAAGAAGCTGGGCGGTTATGACAAGCTCTACCGCATAAAGTTTGAGGCCGACTATCTTGCCAAGCTTGCTTATGAGGGGGCAAGCAAGCGTTACCCCACCCCACTGTCCGACGAAGTGAGGGAGAGAATAAACTTTGAGCTGCACATAATGAAGACCATGGGTTTTCCGGGCTACTTCCTGATAGTGCAGGACTTCATCAATTCGGCAAGAGACACACTGGGCGTGATGGTCGGACCGGGGCGTGGCTCGGCAGCAGGCTCGGTTGTGGCCTACTGTCTCGGCATCACGAAGATAGACCCAATAAAGTATGACCTGCTGTTTGAGCGTTTTCTCAACCCCGACCGTATCTCCCTGCCCGATATAGATACTGATTTTGACGACGACGGACGCGGACGTGTGCTCGAATGGGTGGAGGACAAGTATGGTCATGAGAACTGTGCGCACATCATAACCTACGCCACCATGGCCACGAAAAACTCCATCAAGGACGTGGCACGTGTGGAGAAGCTGCCCCTCGCCAAATCAAACGAACTGTGCAAGGCCATTCCCGACAAGTTGCCGGACGGGCTGAAGATGAACCTTACCAATGCCATCAAGTGCATTCCAGACCTGCGTGATGCAGAGGCAAGTCCCGACCCGCAATTGCACAACACCATTTCTTATGCCAAGATGCTTGAGGGCACTGTGCGCGGCACGGGCATCCACGCCTGTGGCTTCATCATCTGCCGTGACCCTATCAGCGACTGGGTGCCGGTGTCCACGGCCGACGACAAGGAAAACCCAGGGCACAAGCTTCACTGTACACAGTATGACGGCCACGTAATTGAGTCTACCGGCCTCATAAAGATGGACTTCCTCGGCCTGAAGACACTCTCAATACTGAAAGAGGCCGTAGAGAACATACGCATAACCACTGGTCATGAAATCGACCTTGACAACATTCCCATTGACGACGAGGCCACCTACAAGCTCTACGCCGAGGGGCGCACCATCGGAACTTTCCAGTTTGAGTCGCCTGGAATGCAGAAATACCTGCGCGAGCTGCAGCCCACGGTGTTTGAAGACATCATTGCCATGAACGCCCTCTACCGTCCCGGACCTATGGACTATATTCCTTCGTTCATCGCGCGCAAGAACGGACGGGAGGAAATCAAGTACGACATTCCCTGTATGGAGAAGTACCTGAAGGACACCTACGGCATCACCGTCTACCAGGAGCAGGTCATGCTGCTGTCAAGGCAGCTTGCCAACTTCACCCGAGGCGAGAGCGACGCTCTGCGAAAAGCCATGGGAAAGAAGAAGAAGGACATTGTAGATGCCATGAAGCCGAAGTTCATAGAAGGCGGAAAGGCCAACGGTCACGACCCGAAGGTTCTCGAAAAGATCTGGAGCGACTGGGAGAAGTTCGCATCATATGCATTCAACAAGAGTCACGCCACGTGCTACTCATGGGTGGCCTACCAGACGGCCTATCTGAAGGCCCACTATCCGTCAGAATACATGGCAGCCGTGATGAGCCGCAACAAAGATAACCCTTCGGAAATCACCAAGCTGATGGACGAATGCCGATCAATGGGCATACAGACGCTGGTGCCCGACCTTAACGAAAGCCACCAGAAGTTCAGCGCAAACAAAAAGGGCGAGATACGCTTTGGTCTGGGTGCCATAACCGGAGTGGGCATAAAAGCTGCCGACGCTATAGTGGAAGAGAGGGAGGCCAACGGCGCATACAAGGATGTGTTTGACTTCATACAGCGCATAAACCTTTCGGCCGTAAACCGCAACGTGATAGAAGCCCTCGTGCTGAGCGGCGGTTTCGACAGTTTCGGAGACATGCGGCGCGAGGATTTCTTTGCAAAAAACAGCAAGGGAGAGACCTTTATTGACACCTACGTACGCTACGGCCAGCTCTATAAGGCGGGCAAAGACCAGATGAAAAACTCGCTGTTCGGCGACGAAGACGCTGTGGAAATAACCAAACCACCCATACTTAAAGGCGAGCAATGGGGCGACATAGAGCGGCTCAACAGGGAGAGGAAGCTTGTGGGAATATACCTCTCGTCGCATCCGCTTGACGAATATGAGACGATCATAGACTGTTTCTGCAATACCACCTGCGAGGAGCTGAAGGACCTCAACGCACTTTCCGACCGCGACACCATCTCTTTCGCCGGCATAGTCACCAACATTGTGGAGAAAGACACTAAGGACAACAAGAAAATGGGACGTGTCACACTGGAAGACTTCACT
The DNA here is from genome assembly GCA_963590865.1 of Bacteroidaceae bacterium. Classification (GTDB taxonomy): domain Bacteria; phylum Bacteroidota; class Bacteroidia; order Bacteroidales; family Bacteroidaceae; genus Prevotella. The sequence goes on from CAVAQY010000056.1 coordinate 5,494, forward strand.
GGCTCATGGGAACTGGCGCTCTTCGGAGACGACTGGGCAAAAAACCTCGGCCACCTCACGAAGAGCAGTGCTGTGTACATAATAGCCAAGCGGCAGCTGCGGTTTCCCAACTCCAACATATACAAACTGAGCATTCAACGCATCGAATACCTACAGACATTCAAGGAAAGGGCCATACAACGATTCACAATATCGATAGACTCCGACAAGTTGGACAATCAGACTGCTCTGGAACTCGGTGAGATTGTCAGCGGAGACAAGGGCAAAGCCGAGCTGTTCTTCCAGATACACGACTCACAGAGCAAAAACCACGTGTTGCTGAAAAGCACGAAAAGTGCCGTAAACGTGAACAAAAGGCTCATCTCTTTCATTGAGAAATCACCGGCACTCGACTACAAAATCAACTGACGCAGCCTTGCATAACACTGAAACGAACAACAACATTCCAATAAAACAACAACATTAAAGACAATTATGGAAGTAAACATCACTACCGAAAACTTCGAGACTCTGAAAAACGGCAGCCTGCCGTTAGTCGTGGACTTCTGGGCCACATGGTGCGGACCGTGCCGCATGATAGCCCCAATCATTGAGGAACTGGCCAAAGAGTATGACGGCAAGATAGCCGTGGGCAAGTGCGACGTGGAGGAAAACGACGACATTGCAGCCGCATATGGCATACGCAACATCCCCACAATACTCTTCTTCAAAAACGGAGAGGTGGTCGACAAGACCGTGGGCGCACTCTCAAAGGCGAAACTCGAAGAAAAATTCAAAGCTCTCCTGTAAAGTTATGGCCGGCATAGACGACGAACTGCGCATGGACGATGCCGAGAACGCACGTGAGATAGAGTTCATACGTAAGCAAATTCCAGCGGAGCTGAAAGACAAATTCAGTGACTCTGACCTGCTAACCATGTTGGAAACCATCGTGGACTACTATTGCGAGAGCGGCATACTTGACGTTCAGCCCGACCAGGACGGCTACATAGACATCGACATGGAAGCTGTGGCCAATCAGGTGTGCCGCATTGCCAAGGAAGAACACGGCTTGGAATTCGACCCATCAGACGTATTCTTCGTGGTACAGGCCGACATGGACTTCCAGGAGCAGGAACTTTAACGTCCCAAAACCACACAGCGAAAGTGTCCGGCCAGACGACAAGATGTCGCCGCAGGCCGGACATTTTGATTGGATTTTGCCCAAGTTTGCCTCATATTAGTAGTTTCCTCTGCAGTACAGTAAGTTAGCTATTCTGCATTGCGTTACTGTGTACTACAAACTTTGTGTTTATTTCCATTTGTTGCTGTCCGCTAAAACGCAATAGGCTTCACTGGCCATTGAAGTCGGCTTCATCAAACAACGAAGCTATACTTCATCAAGTAATGAGGTATAGCCTCGTTGCCCCGTCAGAACGAAACGATGCGACTACCGTCTTCATTCTCGGCTATCGTGACGCGCACGGCATCGTCGGGCAGGAGGTCTTCCACGAGTTCCGGCCACTCTATGAAACAGACGGCTCCGCTGTAGAAGTAGTCCTCGTAGCCCATGTCATACACTTCGTCGAGCTTTTTGATACGGTAAAAGTCGAAATGATACACGATTTCTCCCGTCAAGTCGGCACGATACTCGTTGACAATAGCGAATGTGGGCGACGTAATCACATCGTCTATGCCCATTTCCTCGCACACGGCCTTGATGAATGTTGTCTTTCCTGCTCCCATCTTGCCGTAAAAGGCGAAGACCGTGGCTCCGTTCATGTTGGCAACAAACTGCCTTGCGGCCTCATGGATGCCGCCCAAGTTGTCTATTCTTATCTCCATTGTGGCTTATCTTTTCTTTCCCGTTAGTGTTATCAGCGGTATTATCATCTCTTCCAGCGATATCCCGCCGTGTTGGAAGGTGTCCTTGTAGTATGACACGTAGTAGTTGTAGTTGTTCGGATAGGCGAAAAACGAGTCGCCTGTAGCAAACACATAGCTCGTGCTGAGATTGGGCGATGGCAGGAGAGCCTTGCCCGGCTCCTTAATAACAAACACTTCCTTGCTGTCATAGCTAAGGTTCTTGCCCAGTTTGTAGCGCAGATTGGTATTGGTATTGCGGTCGCCTATTATCTTCACCGGTCTGTTGGCACGTATGGAGCCATGGTCTGTGGTGACTATCACCTTGCATCCGGTCTGCGAAAGCAGCTTGAAGAAGTCAGAAATGACCGAGTGGTTGAACCAGCTGAGCGTGATGCTGCGATAGGCCGACTCGTTGTTGGCCAGCTCACGCACCATCTTAGACTCTGTTCGGGCATGGCTGAGCATGTCAATGAAGTTAAACACCACCACGTTGAGGTCGTTTTTCTCCATCTGCCGAAACTTCTGCATGAGCTTTTCTGCCCCTGCCGAGTCGTTTATCTTGGTGTAAGAAAAGGTGTCGTGACGGCGGTAACGGTCAAGTTGCGTCTGTATCAGCGGAGCCTCATTGAGGTTTTTGCCCTCGGCCTCATCCTCGTCAACCCACAAATCGGGAAACATATCGGCAATGGCCTTGGGCATAAGGCCGCTGAATATGGCGTTGCGCGCATACTGCGTGGCCGTGGGGAGTATGCTGAGATACAGTTCTTCGTTGATTTCAAAGCTTTCACCAACCTCCTTGGCCACCATACGCCACTGGTCGTAGCGAAAGTTATCGAGCACAATGAGGCAAACTTTCTCGCCGGCGTTAAGCAGCGGAAACACTTTTTTCTTGAACAATTCCGGACTCATCAGCGGATGGTTGTCGCCCGACCGACCCGGCGCAAGCTCGGAAACCCAGTCCATATAGTTTTTCCTAATGAACTTTGCAAAGCCTATGTTGGCCTCCTCTTTCTGCATGCGCAGCATTTCGGTCATATTGCTGTCGGTGCTGCTCAATTCCAGTTCCCAATGCACAAGTTTCTTGTACACGTCCACCCAGTCTTGCCACGTCCTGCAGTCGCCTATCTGCATGGCTATCTGCTGAAAGCTCTGCTGATAGCCTGACTGAGTGACCTCCGTCTCAATGGCCTTGCGGTGTATGTTCTTCTTCAGTGCGAGCAATATCTGATTGGGGTTGACTGGTTTTATCAGATAGTCGGCTATCTTCGATCCGATAGCCTGATCCATAATATTCTCCTCCTCGCTCTTTGTCACCATCACCACTGGCACCGAGGGCAATATTTCCTTTATCCTCTGCAGCGTTTCAAGGCCGCTCAGTCCGGGCATCATCTCGTCCAGCAACACCAAATCGAAGTTTTGGCGGCGGCATTGCTCCACCGCATCCACACCATTGCTCACAGTCACCACCTCGTAGCCCTTCCTTTCGAGAAACAGGAGGTGTGCCCTCAACAGGTCAATCTCGTCGTCAACCCACAATAACAGTCCGTTGCTCATCTGTAAAAGTCATCGTTAAAATCAAAATCACCGTTCTCCTGCATACCGTTGCCGCCAGGAAAGTCTCCGTTTTCTTCCGGCAAGTCTTCCTGTTCTTTCTCCTGCTCTACGCTTTCCGGTATGTTAAGCAACTGCTCATCGCTTATCTGCAGCGGTGCAAAAGCCTTTTCAAAGAAGTTTTCGTAGTCCGTATAGCTGTATCTTGAGCCAAGGAGCTTCAGGTTTTCCTCGCTTATTATTATCCTCCGGCAACCATGCAGCCGCTCCATCATGTCCTTGTCGGCATACAGCAACCGTGCATACTGAAGAGCCTCATCGTAGCTCAGGAAACCGCGTATCATCATGCGGCAGATGCCTCGGTCGTCATCAACAGATATGTCGAAGTTGCGCACGAGGAAGTTGCTGAAATTGTACTTCGCAAGGTCGTAAAGCAGCTGGTTGGTATTGACAGAGTCGGCACGACAAGCTAGCATAAACAAGAAGCCGGTGTTGCGCTCGGTGCTCAGAGTGTCGGCCGTAGTGGAATCGGTCGCAGCCAAGTCCACGCCACGCCGCGACCAAATGTCGCCCAAATCAAACTTTCCGCCGTGGAGTGTGCGTCCTGCCTGCACGCCTTTTATTATCATACCGGCCATCTCCGTCACCTCACTTTCGGGATATTTCTCCACCACCTGCTTCATGTTTTCAAGACAGCCCTGCACATTGCCATCGTCAAGCAGTCCCAGTCCGTCGATGAAAATGAACTTCGCCCGATTATAGCCCAACGGGAATCGTTCCGCCGACAGAGCGGCATTGGCCTTAACCTCGCCCATACGCCCAGCTTTGAACGCTTCGTAGGTGGCACCGTAGAGCGAGTCTTCAAAGTGAACGCCGAACTTCGAGTTCTCAACAAAGTGCGGGTCGCTCAAGAGACTTGTCCACTTGCTGTCAGGATACTGCGCCTGTAACTTCGCCAAACAGGCATCGGCCATGGTCGTGTCACCGAGACGCGAGTACAGAAGGAACAGATGATACCATGCTTCGTCCGTCTTCTCATACCCGGCATATTGGCTCGTGAGCCGCGTCAACGCCTTTTCGCTCAGTTTAAGATTGTCCAGCTTATCCTTGAATATTACTCCCGAGTTGAACAGTCCGTCCTCTATTATCGCGTCGCTTGCCGCCTTTTGTTCGTCAGTAAACGGAATTTGAGCCAGGTAGTATTCCCTTTTGTGCGGGTCTGTGGCCGGATCTTCCTCCTTAGGTTCGCCCTTGCCGTCCGTAGTCGCCACGGTATCGGTCGGCAAATCAGTCCCCACGGAGTCGGCCATGGCCGTTTCCTGCCCAGCGTCCTGCCCCATATTTACCACAGTACGGTTCACCCGTTGCCAGTTGTCCACATTTTCACGTTTGCCCCACTGGCTTTGGAAAGCCGCCTTACCCTGATTTACGACCATCTGGTTGTAGAAATACCACTGTCCGCTCTTCGTCGTAGAATTGTCAGTGGCAGACTGACCCGTCTTTTGCTGGTTGCCCACAGCCCCCGAAGCCTGTTGTTGCCTGTTCGCCTCGGCCTCTTGGGCTGCGCGTTTCTCTTCCTTTTCCTTGCGCTTCAGTGCCTCTATCACCCTGTCAATGGCCTTGTTACGCTCCGCCTCCGGCAGTGCCGCAAGCGTTTGCAGCGAGTCTTGCAGATAAACGGCATCGGTAAAGGGCACCAACTCGTCAAGCACCTTGGAGCGACTGGACAGTTCCTCATAGTCGGGACGGTCTTTGTCAAGCAGTCCGATGGCCTCACCGTAGCAGCGTTTGGCATCGCTGTACTTCTCCTTGTCCCAGTAAAGGTTGCCAAGATTCAGCAATAGCACACCTTTTTCTATGCCACTACGCGTTGCCTTGGCATTGCCCTGTTCATAAGCGGCTATGGCATTGGCCGTATCACGAACGGTGAGGTATATGTTTCCTATGGCATAATAAACCTGGTCAAGATATTCCTTGTTCTTGTCTGACGCTGCCATGCGGCGCAACCGCCTTATCATCTGCTTCGTCCTGCCCTTTGCCATCACCTCGGTCTGCGCTATGCGGGCATTGAACTCCACCTCATACGGCGGATTTTGGCGAACCACACGTTTATAAGCCCGATAGGCCTCATCACGGTTGCCGAGTCTGGTCTGCACTTGTCCCATCAGATACCACAGACGCGCCCTTTGCTGCCGTCTGCCCTCATGCTTTATGGCCTTGCGCAGGTACGGTACGGCCTCGGCATACTGGCCGTTGCGCACGTAATAGTCGGCGTAGGTGCAGTCCCAGTCAGTCACTGCACGGTAGTGCATCGTGTCTCTGCGCATCTTTACTATAACGTCTTCGGCATCGTAGAGCCACCCCAACTCACAGTAACTCTTGGCCAGCCATGCACGGGCAATGCCGCTGATGGCCGGTTGGGTGGCATATAGTCTCGACATATAGGAGAATGTTGCTGCTGCCTCGTCGAACTGTCCCTTCTGAAACTGCGACTTGCCCATTAGTAGCCATGCTTTCCACAGAAACGGGTTGTACTCCCGGCGCGAGAGCCACTCTATATCCTTGGCGGTTTTGCGCCTGTTCTTGGTCCATTCCGGCCGTTTCTTTATGCTGTGCTGCTTTATGGCCTTCTCGCACTTTTCTATTGCGCGGTCAAAATTGGCCTTGCCGATGTCGCGGCTTGCTTTGTTGCCCACAGCATACATCGGTATCATTTCCGTAAAGTTGTCCTTATTGCCCTTCTCTTTCTCCAGAGAACCGTCGATAAACGCCTGACTGCCGTTATAGAACGTGTTGTAACGGGCATTGAAAGAGTGCCACCAGCGAGTGCGACCGGTGTTTTTTTGCGTAGAACAGCCCGCCACGGCCAACAGCACCAGGGCGGAGAGCATTATTATAGTATGTGTCCTATTGCACTTCCCCACTCTTCTTTAACTTGAAAGCCACCGCTTTTATTGCCTTAAGCGTGGCATAAATGATTACGGAAACAAAGATTATCGAAGCGCCGGAAGGCACATTGAGCCAGAATGACACCGCCAAACCGGACACACAGTACAGGAAACCGAACACAACGCTAAGCATTATCATGCGGCGGAAGTCATAAGTAAAGAGGTTAGCCGTCATCTGGGGTATTGTGAGCAGCCCCATTGCGAGCACTATGCCCACCATGCGCAGGGTGGAAACGATGGTCATGGCCGTTACAGCCATCATCATATACTCCACAAAGGCCACGGGCAGATGCTGCGAACGGGCGAATACGGGGTCGAAAGCAACGCTGACTATCGTGCGCATGAGCAACGTAAACAGCACCGCAACGACCGTTGCCAGCACACCAAGCAGCCACAGGTCGGAAGAACCTATCGTGAGAATGTTGCCAAACAGGTAGGCAGACAGGTCTGGCATGAAGCCCGGCGTAAGGAAACAGCAGATTATGCCCACGCTCATGCCTAAAGTCCACGACACGGCAATGGCAGAATCTTCGCGTATGCGCCCCCGCTGTGATAGCCACTGCACGCCACAGGCACTGCCAACGGCAAACACCATGGCCGAGAGTATGGGGTTAAGTCCGAAGAGCACGCCCAGACCGATGCCGCCGAACGACGCATGGGTAATGCCGCCGCTGATGAACACGAGTCGGCGCGACACTATGTAAGTGCCCACAAAGCCGCACAGCACACTAGCAAGCAGACTCCCGAGCAGGGCATTTTGGAAGAATGAATATTCTATTATGGACATTTCACTTGGAAAGTTTGCGGACATGCAGTCACAACGTCACCGCCGCTGTCAGGAGTCCGACCTGTTGTCGGCAATGAGCATCATCAGTTCGTCCTTTATCTGGTCCGGCACATTTATCCCCCTCGCAGAGAGGCTGTGGCTCCAGCCTTCGGCCTCATCTGGGCGCATGGTGTAAAGCACATAACGGAACTCTTCGACCTCGGAGTCGGTGTACCCGTTAGAAGAGCGGCCTTGATAGGTGTCCAAATCCTCATCATCGTAGTACTCAACGGGCTGCACCGCCGCTTCAACCATACATTCGTGGGCGCATTTACCGCTGCCTGAAGTACACGAAGCGCAGGAGTCCGCAGGAGGCGCAACACCGTTTGTGCCGAGAAAGCGCCGTGCGGCCAAAGCCAGAATGAGCAATACCGCAAGGGCGATGATACATACCGTGACCATATCCGTACAGGTTTGTTACGTTCAGTCCTCGCTCTCCTCCACTGTAAAGCCGGCCTTGCGCAAGTCGTTCCAGTAGGAAGGATAGGATTTTGTGACCACTTGTGGATTTTCTATGCGCACTTGACCTAACTTGAAAGCCAGCGGAGCAAAGGCCAAAGCCATGCGGTGGTCGTCGTAAGTGGCCACAACAGGGTTGCTGTCTGGCTCGCAACGTTCGCCGTCCCACACCAGTTCGCGTCCGTCCACGTCGTTTATCACATAGCCGAACTTGCGTAGCTCCGCCTTAAGAGCCTCTATGCGGTCGGTTTCCTTTATCTTCAGAGTCTGCAATCCGGTAAAGCGGAACTTTATTCCCATGGCCGCACAGCACACAACGAACGTTTGCGCCAGGTCGGGCGAGTTTATAAAGTCGTATTCCAGCCGTGGCAGCCTCCGTCCGGTGCACCTTAGAACAACCGACGTGGGCGTGTTGGGGTTAGCGTCTGCAAAGGTCGTGTTGACTCCAAGCAGACTGAATATATAGCGCACTGACGAATCGCCCTGTCTACTGCCGTCTGCAAGTCCGTCAAGAGTCACCCGACTGTCGCGTGTGCCGCCGATGGCCATCATTTCATACCAGTATGAGGCTGCACTCCAGTCGTTTTCTATGCAGTAAGGGCGCATGGTGTAAGGCTTTGGGCGCACGGTTATTGTGTCCATATCGTTCCATTCCGCATCAGCACCGTAGGCTGCCATGAGCGAAAGCGTCAGGTCGATGTATGGGCGTGATATAATTTCGCCCTCAAGATGTAGCGTCAGACCATTTTTCAGCATGGGAGCTATCATGAGCAGGGCCGAGATATACTGCGAACTGACGTTGCCCGGCATGGGCAAGTGGCCACCTTCGAGAGTTCTGCCATTGATGCGCAGTGGAGGAAAGCCCTCTTCACCCTCGTAAACTATATCGGCTCCGAGATAGCGCAGGGCATCCACGAGCACCTTAATGGGGCGATGCTTCATTCGTTCCGTGCCGGTTATGGTGTGGCTGCCGGGCGTTACTGCAAGATAGGCAGTAAGGAAACGCATGGCGGTGCCGGCGGCCTTGATGTCAATCACGTCGGGTTTGTCACGAAGGGCAGCCTCTGTGACTTTTGTATCGTCGCAGTCGGAGAGGTTTTGCGGTATTTCTGTGCCTCCGGCAAGCGCGTTTATTATCAGCACACGGTTGCTTATACTCTTCGAGGCGGGCAGCGACACCCGGGCATCAAGCGTCTTTGGGGCAGTTACTGTATATATCATAAATGGGAAAGTCGTTGTTTCTACCGGTTTTATCCGACACACAAAATTAAGCATTATAATCGGTTCGGACAAATTACAGCTTCAAATTTCGTGCCAGCCCTGCCGCTTTAGCCTGTATATCCATGAGTCACAAAAGCTGCCTCTCGTTATGGTCAATGCATTACTTGCCCTTCTTCTCGCCGAGAAACTTGCCCCAGCGCACGTTGTTCACCTTCAGTCCCTTCACATTAACCGCCTTTGTGGTATATTTGCGCACGGTGTCCACATTGAGGTTCTCTATGGTAATGTTCTCCACGGGCAGGTCTTTGTCGCCGTTTATCTGATACACGCCGTCGGCCACGCTGCACTTCATATCCCTCATATATATGTCGCGTATCTGCGTAACGGAATCTTTGTAGGTCGGTACGAGGCCTTTCCACTGGTAGAGCACGTCGGTGTCAATGGCAAAGGCACGCTCCATGCTGTTGGCACTCACGCGCTCCATGTATATATTACTAATGTATGCGCCCCGGCGACGGTTGGTTTTCAGGTAGAAAAGCGTTTTTACATGATCCTCCATCGAGCAGTCGTGCATATAAACGTTACGTATTCCGCCCGAAATCTCGCTGCCTATCACAAGCAGACCGTGGGCATTGCGCAGACGGCAGTTGCGCACTACGACATTTTCCGTGGGTTGTCCTATGCGCCAGGCATCGTGGTTGCGTCCCGACTTTATCACCACTCCGTCGTCGCCCTGGTCAAACAGGCAGTTCTCGATGAGCACGTTGCGCGTCATTTCAAGGTCTATTCCGTCGTTGTTGTGCCCGTGTGCATACACGTCAAGGCCGCGCACAACACCTCCGACACAGCGGTAGAGATGGATAGTCCAGAATGGAGACTGGCGTATCTTGAAGTCTTCGAGCAGCACATTGCGGCATTGGTTGAAGTGAATCAGGTGGGGGCGCAGGTGATTTTCACCCACCGCCATCAGCCGTTCGAACACAGGCTTGTTGAAAGTGGCCCAGTCGTAGAGCTGCGCCAATGCATTCATGTGCGCCTTGGGACGAGTAAACCATGTTTTCCACACCTTCATGTCGGGCGTAAGCGTGCCTTTTCCGGTTATGGCCACATTGGTACATTGGTACGCATAGACGAGCGGCGAGTAGTTGATGCACTCCATGCCCTCCCAACTTACCTCGACGGCTGGCAGGTAGTCAGCCGGATTGGACGAGAACACAACCTTGCTGCCCTCGGAAAGATGCAGGTTGCAGTTGCTCAACAGGTGTATCGGACCCGACGGCCACACGCCTTCGGGCACCACAACGCGCCCTCCGCCGGCCTCGTTGCACGCTTTCATGGCCTGGGCAAAGGCCTTTGTATTGGCAGCAATGCAGTTAGCATCAGTATCAGAGCCGCTTTTCTTTGCCCCATAGTCGACTATGCTGAAATCGCTGTGGGGAAAGTTGTAGATGGCAATGGCCGGCATGGGAAACGGTGCGGCCACCTTGACGGAGTCATACTCGGCCACTTTGAAGCTGCTGAGCGACAGCACGGCGGCGCAAAGGAGCAACAAGTGCATGACGGGTTTGTTTTTTCTCATTGTTCAGTATGTTAGTTTGTTAATGTAGTTCGTAGATTTTTGTGGTCACAGCCATATTTTCCATTTCATGCAGAAAACACAACGGCGGCCTTGCATCGTGCAAAGATAGCACTATTCCCCCACCCTGCCGCCTTTTACCCTTATTTAATTGAATATTCGGCTTTGTTGTTCCTGCTTTTTGAACATTACGGAAAAAAACAGGCAGAAAAGTTTGTAGTTCTCGCAAAATGTGTGTACTTTTGCAGCCGCAATGCAGCAAAAAGGCTTGCAGCGGGATGTAGCGCAGTTGGTTAGCGCACGCGTCTGGGGGGCGTGAGGTCGCTGGTTCGAGTCCAGTCATCCCGACACAGTCCCGAAGCGTGAGAGGCACAAAGCCTTTCACGCTTTTGCTTTTATTGTTCCCCACCCCAGTGCAAGGAACAAAGGGGTCAGCGGATATCCTCGGTTGGTGACACCAGGTAATCAGGAATAAAGTGTAGC